>JAFGQH010000026.1 GCA_016935815.1 Bacilli bacterium
CGAGAATCGGTTTTCTTTGGTGATGTCATCGACAACGATTATTTCTTAAACTCTGATGACCCACTTTTGATAGCGGTTGGTCTAGATATCGATGCGAAACCGGTATACACGTCAATTGAATCGATGCCTCATGGACTCGTTGCGGGATCAACTCAGAGCGGTAAGTCCGTATGTATCGCATCTATCATCGCATCCTTAATCACAAAGAATCGTCCAAATGAATTGAAAATGATGATGATCGACCCGAAAAAAGTCGATCTCCAACAATTCTCTGATATTCCACATTTGATCACACCAATTATCGATGACGCCAGAATCGCGATCGAGTCGTTGAAATACATGGTCAACGAAATGGAATCGAGATATGACATCTTAAAAGAATTCAAAGCGGTCAATGTCAAAGATTACTATAATAGAAGACAGAACAATCCGAATTTCAAGCCGATGCCACGTATCGTCATCATCATTGAAGAAGCCTCTGATCTTTTATTGAGTGGCGGGAATGAAGTAGAAGAAGCGATTCTGAAACTGACTCAAAAATCAAGAGCGGTAGGAATCCACATTCTGCTGGCGACTCAAAGACCTTCCGCAGATATCTTGAAAGGTGCTATCAAGGCGAACATCCCTACAAGATTCGCATTCCGAGTGCCTTCTTCCGTCGATTCTTCTGTTGTATTAGATATGGTTGGGGCGGAGAAATTACTTGGAAAAGGAGATATGCTTCTTTCTGAGAACGGAATGGCAAGGCGACTTCAAGGGGCGTATTTATCTCCAGAAGAGATTGAGTCGATAACGGAATTCATCATCAACCAAGCCCTGCCGGAGTATATGTTTTCTCATGAAAGCCTCGTCGTAAGAGCGCAGACCGGAGAAGACTTGGATACCATCGATGAATTGTTCAAAGATGTTGCAAACTATGTCGTGGAAGAAGGAAAGTGTTCCTTAAATAAAATCACACAAGTGTTTGGCATCGGATTCAACCGTGCGACGCAAATCGTTGGCACTTTGGAGAAGTTTGGAATTGTTTCCGAAAATATTGGTACGAAGCCAAGAACCGTATTAGTAGAATATGAACAATTGGCAAATATATTTGAAAGTATTGAGAACTTATGATAGACGAACAAAATTACTTAGAACCTGTAGTGGATGAAGAAGCATTGGAAATTCAAGAAGAATATCGCAAGCTGATGAAGAAATCCATGCGGATGATCATCGGCTTCTACAGCATGCTTGTTGTCGCTGTTGGATTGTTTATTCTTCTTCAGCAAAACAAATTCTTTATCTTCAATGTCAATCGATCATTCCAAAATGTACCAAGTCCATTAATCGCTGAGATATTCTCCATGTTTTTCTTTGCGATCATCATTATCGGTTTGATTTCATTCTTGATTTTGACTACCACATATATCAAACAGAGGAAACTAGTGGAATTGCAGATTGATAAAGACACTCTTGAATCGTTTCGAAGAAGATTCAGTGTAGCGGATGTATTCAGTGTGGTTCCGATTTTCTTGGTAATCATTATGATTATCAATGGGTATTTTTTCTCCTTTGCTCAGGTGGACGGAGAATCAATGGAACCCACGTTTCAGAACAATGATGCAGTTTTGATCAAATATGTAGATACCTACAACACAGATGACATCGTGATTGTCGACAAAGGTGATATCTATATCATCAAGCGACTTGTTGCACAAGCAGGAGATCATCTGGTTGTCAATGCTACAGGAGTGTACGTCAATGATGTCTATATCGAAAGTGTAATGTACATGGGTAGTGACGGAGAACTCCATCTATTAGCATATACCCCTTATGACATTATTATTCCCGAAGGGAGTTATTATGTCTTGGGAGACAATGAATATCACTCTACCGATTCGCGGGTGAACGGGTTGTTCACAGAAGATAACATGATTGGAATAGTTGTATTTAAGTTCCCGATGGGATAGAGTTTATACAAGCGTGGTGATGAGCAGTTGAAACAGATTCAATGGTTTCCAGGCCATATGCAAAAAGCGAGACGGCAGATCGAAGAAAAATTGCCAGTCATCGACATAATTTATGAAATACGAGATGCGAGAATTCCGGAATCAAGCCGGAATCCTTTGTTGATGGAAATGGTTAAGGGAAAACCGATATTGGTTATTTTGAATAAAAGTGATCTAGCTGATCCTGCGTTGACGAAGCAATGGGTGGAATATTACGAAGAGCGGGGACTTCATTGTTTGGCACTTAATTCTTTAACAGGAAATGTATTTCATGAAATCAATCAAAAAACGCAACTAATTCTCCAAGAGTTAAAAGAAAAAGAAGCAAAAAAAGGAATGAGACCAAGACCATTTCGAGCAATGGTCATTGGCATTCCCAATGTAGGTAAATCACAGTTCATCAACAACATGGCAGGGAAAAACAAGGTGAAAACCGGTAATTTGCCTGGCGTGACAAAAAACCAAAGTTTCATTAAAACCAAAGGGGATTTGTTATTGCTAGACAATCCAGGAGTTCTCTGGCCAAAATTCGATGATGAATCCATCGGATTCCATCTTGCATTACTTGGATCAATCAAAGATGAAATATTGCCCTTGGACGAGGTGGCTTTGTTTGGGATTCGTTATTTGGTGGAACATTATCCAGAACGTATCATTGACCGCTATCGATTGGATTTGGAATCGGCGGAATCAATGGTGGCTATTCTGGATCAGATTGGAACCAGCAGGGGTTGTAAATTATCAGGAGGATTGATTGATTATGACCGCGTTATCAATCTCTTTTTGTACGATATTAGAAATTCAAAATTAGGTAGATTGACGCTCGAAACGACGCAAGATGTATCAATTTGAAGAAAACGCATGGAACCGAGGATATCATTGGATTGCTGGTGTAGATGAAGTGGGACGCGGACCCCTGGCTGGACCGGTAGTAGCAGCAGCGGTGATTTTGGATCCAAAGCAAACAATAGAAGGATTGAATGATTCGAAACAATTGACAGCGAAACAAAGACAACGCCTATTGTTGGAAATAAAAGACAAGGCAATTGCTTTTGCCGTCTCTTTTATTAGCGAGACCGTAATTGATGAAATCAATATCTATCAAGCATCAAAGTTGGCAATGCTTAAAGCAATAGAAAAATTGTCAACACCACCGGATTATATCCTTTCCGATGCGATGCCATTACAAGAATGTGGCATCCCATTTGAAGCAATCATCAAGGGAGATACTTTATCCGCATCCATAGCTGCCGCATCGATTCTTGCAAAAGAGACAAGAGATGAATTTATGGTGGAACGAAGTACGATCTATCCCGGATATGATTTTGAACACAATATGGGTTATCCGACGAAGAAACACCTAGATGCCATTCAAAAAATCGGCATCTGCGAGATTCATCGTAAAAGTTATAAGCCAGTGAAAGATGTCTTGCAGCACCAGATGAATTTATGGGAGGAAGAAGATGTATAAAGCAGTCATTTTTGATTTGGATGGAACGTTACTCGACACAATAGAGGATATCTCAGATAGCGTGAATCAAGCATTGGTTTCTCTTGGATATCCAACATTTGAAATCTCAGATTACAAATATTTTGTTGGAAGAGGTGTCGATGAACTCATTACCTCTGTAATTGAAACCGGAGAAATGAATCCAGATGACTTCTATGCAATCAAAACGGGATACTTACAGGAATATGGAATTCGGAAATCAAAAAAAACAAAACCATATCCAGGTGTTCTAAGTCTGCTTGAGAATTTAAAACAGATGAATATCAAACTCTGTATTTTGTCCAACAAACCTCATTATCAGACAGAAGAAGTTGTACAAACCTATTTTCAAACCATTCATTTTGATATTGTATTCGGAAAGAAACCGGAATATCAAATCAAACCTGATCCATCATCTGCCAAAGCAATTCAAACCGCGTTAAACCTGAGCGATAACGAAATCCTATATGTTGGGGATACCGATACCGATATGCAAACAGCAATCAATGCAAACTACGACAGTGTAGGAGTACTATGGGGATTCCGTACTGAATCAGAATTAATTGCATCCAAAGCGACTTATATCATCAAAGATCCAAGTGAATTAATAGCCATTATAGAAGGTGACAAACGTGATCGTTTCTTGGCAAACCGCAATCCACACTAATCTTAACGGAAAAGTAATCATCCTTCCAACGGATACCGTCTATGGTATCGGTTGTTTGTTGTCGGATATTGATTCGATTCATCGTATTTATGATATCAAACAACGGGATTACACGAAGGCGATGGTGATTTTGTGCTCTGATTTGGGGCAAGTCCAGAGTTTGATTGAATCTGGGCAGAACATTCCGAAAGAACTGGCGAAGCACTGGCCGGGGAAATTAACAATTATTTTCTTTAAAAATGAATCTGTTTGTGATATAATAACAGCAAACAAAAACACTGTTGGTATCCGCATCCCTGGAAATTACATTGCTTTAGAGCTTTTGAAGAAGCATGGACCTATGGTTGTGACTAGTCTAAATATTAGTAATGAACCTCCGATACTCAAATTCAAAGATACGCTAGACTTTGAGAATCGGGTCGACCTCATTATTGAAGGTGAAGACTTGGATGGGATTCCATCTACTGTTTATGATCTAACTACCGACGAGGTTTTACGACAAGGCGAAATCCGCATTTGAGAGGTAAGCTATGATTGACGAAACAGTAAGAAAAAAAGTGATCGAATCATACGGAATAGATATCATAAACGATGTTCTTCTTGCAGAAGATTATCATATTGTATTTTGTTTCGATTTTAATCAACTATTAGACGCCGAAATCCATATAGTCGCCGGAAAACTCGATGACTATGGATTCAACAAAGCAGAGGGATTCAAAGTCAAAGACGTGATTCCCTTCATTGAGTATGACAATCCGGTTTCTTATGTAATTGGAAAAGATCGCTATTTAGAATACTTGTTTCAATTGATCTCGAATTCTGAACAAGTACAAGAAGTCTATTTTCCTATCAACAAAGACGGCCAAATCTTATGGGTCGTTTGTAGTTTCCAAACTCTGAAAAAGGATGATGATCTGCATTTTGTTTATGGACGTGTGAATTGGATTAGTCAAACCACGCCAGATGCCATCAAATACTATATCAACACTTACCGCGATCAGTTGACACAACTCTATTCTAAAGACGCTTTGTTATTGCATTTGCAGAAAGCTCAAAACAACGACCACTCTTACGGACTCTATTTCGATATCGATAATTTCAAACGGATCAACGATATCTTCGGTCACAAATCCGGAGACAAGTATTTGATTCAACTTGGCGAACGTTTTCAAGCATTGGAAAATTCAGATACACATATTTATCGTATAGGAGGAGACGAATTCTTCGTCTATATGATCAACGCCACGGAGCATGAAGCATATCGTATGGCAATGCAAGTGATTTATGATGTTGAAAAGTTGAATCCTGAAGGTGAACAAGCAGAAGTCAGCGCTTCAATTGGAATCGTACCAATTATTGGATCCGATTTTTATAGTGAGGATTTACTGGATCTTGCCGACAAAAGCATGTATCATGCAAAAGGCAAAGGAAAAGGACATATTTCATATGCAAGAGACGTTTGATCGTCTCTTTTTTATTGCGGTTTTATTGTAATGACAGGGGTATTTTGTTATAATTGTTATGATAGTTTCAAGAGAAGGAGAATGAACAATGATAGTTTCCATAGGAGCCGATCACGCCGGTTTTATCTATAAAGAACCAATTAAAGAACATTTAGCCAAAAAAGGGATCCAAGTTTTGGATGAAGGAACCAATTCTGACCAAGCGACGGATTACCCAGATTATGCCTTCAAAGTTGGAAATCGAGTGAAGAATCAACAAGCCGATCTTGGTATATTAATCTGTGGAACCGGAGTAGGGATGAGTATAGCTGCTAATAAAGTGGAAGGAATCAGAGCTGCATTGTTGGAAACAGAATTTACTGCAGAATCTTCCAAAACTCACAATCATGCGAATGTCATCACATTCGGATCGCGAGTGAATACCATCGATGAAGTGCTCAAGTTCATCGATATCTTTATGAATGCAAAAGAATCCGATGCCATTCGTCATGTTGGTCGCGTCGAGAAAATTAACAAATATGAGGAGAAAAAATGGGAAAAGTAGTCTTATTTGATCATCCTTTGATCAAGCATAAATTGTCCATCATCCGGAACAAAGATACCGACACTAAGACATTTCGAGAGAATGTCAATGAAATCGGGTCGTTGGTTACTTATGAAGTGACCAGGGATTTAAAAACAAGAATTATAGAAGTTGAGACTCCAGTTGCGAAAACAACAGCGGAAATTTTGGCAAAAGATGTGGTGATTGTTCCGATTTTAAGAGCTGGATTAGGAATGGTGGACGGGATTCACGATGTTATTCCTACCGCAAAAATCGGTCATATCGGATTGTATCGAGACGAAAAGACATTGGAACCTCAAGAGTATTATCTGAAATTTCCGAAAGAAATCGTAGAAGCTACAGTATTGGTTGTTGACCCAATGTTGGCAACCGGAGGGTCTGCTGTCGCAGCTATCAATAAAGTCAAAAAATCCGGAGCGAAAGACATTCGATTTGTCGCGTTGGTAGGATGCCCTGAAGGAATCGCCGCTTTACAAAAAGCACACCCGGATGTGGATATCTATTTGGCCGCATTGGATGAGAAATTGAATGAGGTCGGGTATATCGTACCTGGTCTTGGAGATTGTGGGGATCGCTTGTTTGGCACAAAATAAGAAGAACGAATCTGTTTTATTAATCATCAATTTGATTACACAGTTTTTCGTAGAGACCTTTGTAGGGCTTGCTATTGGTTATTTCGGAGGTAAGTATCTTGATCAATGGTTGTTCGGAGACAAAGATCTCTTTGTGTATATTTTATCGTTACTTGGCTTGTTATCCGGACTCGTCAATTTAATACGCAGAGTCATGAAAAATATTGATGGAGGTGACCAACATGAAAAAGAAGATGAACATCATTGAGAGAACATTTCTCTTCAGTTGGCCGTATACAATATTATTTTCATTGGTTTTGTATTTGATTACAACGAATTTTGATTGGGTCGTGAGCTTTTTACTTGGAGTATTCTCGGTTTTATTGATGCAATCGTTAAACTATCGAGTGATGAAGAATGCTTTTAAGAATGATCCGAGCAAAATTAAATCCCGTTCTATAATATTATATCTTGTAAAATATGTCTTTTACTGTATAATATTATATGTCGCGCTAACAGAGCCCGATTGGAACGAGTATCTGACTTTCGCAGGCTTGTTTACATTTCGAATTGTTTCGTTCCCCGTTACCTTGATTTACGCAAATAAAGGAGAAGATGACGATGCTTGATTTTAAATTGATAGCACCTTTGTCACCGAATGTAATCTCAACCTTGTTTATCGTCATAGTATTGTCGGTAATTTTCATCATTACAGGTTTGAAAATCAAGAAACTAAATCCAGCAGAAACACCGAAAGGTTTTCTGCTTGTTTGTATTTCTCTAGTCGAATTCTTCAATAATTTCATCAAAGAATACTTACCAGGGAAACGACTGAAATTCTTCGGACCGTATTTGTTTACTATCATCGTATTCTTGGCTTTGGCAAACACGGCCGCTCTATTAGGGTTCATGCCACCACTATCAAATATTGGCGTGGCGATGAGTTTCACGGTCATGACCTTCATCATGATCAAGATTGCAGAGTTTCGCTTTCAAGGCATCAAGAATAAATTATCCGGCCTTGTCGGTCCGGTTAAACCGATGGCACCACTGATGATTCCAATCAACTTAATTGGTGAAGTGTCCACACCATTCTCCATGGGATTGCGTTTGTTCGTCAATCTGATGAGTGGAGTCGTGATCTCAACAATGGTATTCACCTTGATTGGAGCGCTAAACAGTTTGGTCGCACAGATCTCGCTGTATGCATTCACCAGTGTGCTCTTGCATTTGGTGTTTGATATCTTCTTTGGACTGATTCAAGCATTCGTATTTTTCATGTTATCAACCGTTAATCTTTCTATGGCTTCCGAGTCATAGACAACATATAGGAGGAATTAAAATGTTTGTTCATTTGTTAAATTCAGCATTGCGTTTTGCTGCTGAGTACAATGATTTTTTCGTTAGAGGTATGGCCTATTTGGGTGCCGGAATTGCAGTTGTCGCTGGTCTAGGACCTGGTATTGGACAAGGTATCGCAGCTGGTAAAGCAGCCGAAGCCGTTGGTCGTCAACCGGAAGCACAGGGGAAAATCCTTGTAACAACAATGGTTACACAAGCAGTAGCAGAGACCACTGGTCTTTATGCACTGTTGGTTGCATTGATGTTGATGGGTAAATAAGAATCTGAAATCATCCTTACCATAGGGGGTACAACATGGCTGAAATTCTTCAAAAGATGACCGATGCTGTCTCCAAAATTGTAGACCGTGCGTTAGGTGCCAGTTTATTGGATGTTGTTATCCAAATCGGCGCTACGCTGGTATTGGTACTCGTTGTCAAATTCTTTTTCTGGGGTAAAATAACCGACTTCATTCAAAAACGACATGAATTGATGGAAGAAGAAATGACATCTGCCAAAAATGCAAACGAAAAGGCACTTGCTCTGCAAGAAAAAACCGATCAGGAATATCAAGATATACGAGAAAAGTCGAAAGACATTATCGACAGCGCGAGAAAACGCGTGGAAGAAGAACGGGATATCATTCTTGAAAAGGCAAAAGCAGAAGCAAAAGACCTAATGGAACAAGCTCAAATGGAAATCGAACTCGAAAAGAAAAAGGCAGAGAGCGATATCCGCAAAGAAGCAGTCAATCTTGCCACGCTGATGGCGTCCAAGATCATTGAAAAGGAAATTAACGAATCCGACTATCAGAATCTGACTGTCGAACGAATAGAAAGCAGTGAAAAAGTATGACAGGTATTGCGAATCAGTACGCATTAGCTGTCTTTTCGCTTGCGGAAGAAGCCAAACGGCACGAGGAATTCAAAAAAGTACTATCCGCATTTGTGCAAAGCGTGGATGAAGAAACTCATAAATTCTTCGCCCACCCGAAGATTGAAAGAACCACGAAAATGGAACTGGTCGAGAAGTCGGTAGAGGATGTATTGTTGGCGAACTTCCTAAAAGTCCTGATTGAGAATGACAGATTCTCTTTGCTTGAAGCGATCGATATGGAATATCAGGAAATATTGGATAATTTAAATAAGGTGATGCAAGTAAAAGTATTGTCGAATCAACCTTTGACCAAAGCCAATATCGCTAAAATTGAAATCAAATTGAAAAACACATATCATAGAAGCATTGAATTTGAATTTGTGGTAGACAAATCCATTCTTGGAGGTGTTCGCATTGAATTTGAAGGAAATGTGATTGATGAAACAATCAATAAACAGTTGGACAGTATCAAGTCCAGCCTGTTGGAATAGAGGTATGACCGATGAAAATAGACTCATTGGAAATCAGTTCTTTGCTTAGAGAACAGATCCGAAAATATGAAAAAGACCTGAAAACAGAGAATGTTGGTACTGTAATTTCCGTCGGTGATGGAATCGCTCTGATTTATGGACTGGACAACGCCATGAGCGGTGAACTATTGACGTTCCCGAATGGCGTATATGGTATGGTCCAAAATCTTGAAAAAAACAATGTTGGTGCGATTCTTTTGAATGACTCCGATCTAGTTAAAGAAGGCGACCAAGTCAAATCGACTGGCCGTATTCTTGAAGTTGGAGTTGGTGAGGAAATGATTGGCCGTATTGTCAATCCTCTGGGTCAACCACTCGATGGACTTGGAAAAATCGAAACCAAGAAATCACGTCCGATCGAACGCAAAGCAACCGGTGTCATCGACAGACAACCTGTCGTACAACCACTGGAAACCGGAATCAAAGTATTGGATGCTTTGGTACCGATTGGCCGCGGGCAACGTGAATTGATTATCGGGGACCGTCAAACTGGTAAAACTTCGATTGCGGTTGATACTATTTTGAATCAGAAAGGTAAGGATGTCATCTGTATTTATGTTGCTATTGGACAAAAACAGACGACCGTCCTGAACATATACGAAACACTGAAGCGCTATGATGCGATGAAATATTCTATTATTGTCGCAGCCAACGCAAGTGACCCGGCACCGCTGTTATTCTTAGCGCCTTATGCCGGAGTTACCATGGGTGAAGAATTCATGTTTGAAGGGAAACATGTCCTAATCATTTATGATGATTTAACCAAACATGCGATTGCTTATCGCGAACTCTCCTTGCTTCTGAGAAGACCGCCTGGTCGTGAAGCATTCCCGGGAGATGTATTCTATCTGCATTCTAGATTGCTAGAACGGGCAGCTAAGATGTCTGATGCGAACGGGGCTGGTTCGATTACCGCACTGCCGATTATCGAAACACAAGAAGGAGATATCTCCGCATACATCCCGACAAACGTGATTTCCATCACGGATGGTCAGATCTTCTTACAATCCAAATTGTTCTATTCCGGTATCCGTCCGGCAATCAACGCCGGGTTATCGGTATCACGTGTTGGTGGTTCCGCACAGCACAAAGCAATCAAAAGAGTATCCGGAACCTTGCGTCTTGACTTGGCAAGTTACCGCGAACTGGAAGCGTTCACCCAATTCGGTTCCGATTTGGATGACGCCACCAAAGCAAAACTAGATCGCGGGGAACGTACCGTTGAAATCCTCAAACAAGGATTGCATGAAACGCTACCTTTTGAATTGCAAGCCATCAGCATCTATTCTTTGAACAAAGGGTATTTGGACGGCGTCAAAGTGGAAAACATCAAACGTTATGAAACAGAAATGCATGAATTTTTCCTGAGCGATGATGAAGGTAAGAAATTGCTTGCAGAAATGCGCAAGACAAAGAATCTGCCTGACGCAGAAGCATTGGAAAAAACACTCGATCGTTTCCACAATTATTTTATCTAAGTAAGTAGGTGGTCCTATGGCATCATTGCGAGAAATCAAAAATCGAATTGAAGCCACAAAAAAGACATCACAAATAACCAAAGCGATGAACATGGTGTCCGCTTCCAAACTCAAACGAGTTGAGAAGAAACACCTGTCTTTTGGTCCGATCAAATCGCAGATCAAGAATATTTTGGAAGGTGTCATGTCTTCCAATCCGGAATTAACCAATCCACTCCTTGAAAAACGCGAAATCCATAAGACCGGATATATCCTCGTGACAAGCGACAGAGGCCTTGCAGGGCCTTACAACGCCAATGTCATCCGTTATTTTGAAACGCTCGTCAAAGAGCGTCACAAATCGGAAAAGGAATATATCGTTGGTACAATTGGATATCGAGCATTTTCTCATTGCCGCAAGAAAAAGATACCGTTGCTTAACACGGAATCAATCAACTCTCGCGACGATGTCAAATTCATCGATTTCCAAGCGATGTCCAGAGCATTCATCAATTTGTATCTCCAAAGAGAAGTAGACAGTATCGTGATGATCTATTCTCATTATGTCAACACCATTAGCCAAGTGACAACCGAAGAAGTCTTGTTGCCAATCACTGATTTGGTCGCTGACAAGGATCGTATGGTCTCAGATTACCTCTTTGAACCATCCACAGAAGAAGTCATCAATCAGTTGTTGCCAATCTATTTGGAAAACACCTTATACGGAATCATACTCGATGCCAAAACATCGGAGCACGCATCCCGGATGACGGCAATGAAAAGTGCAACCGATAACGCACTCGAAATCATACAGAAGCAAAATCTGATATACAATCGAGCAAGACAAGCTCAAATCACGTTGGAACTCAATGATATCATTGGTGGAGCCAACGCAGTCAAGTAGGAGGAAATAATGGCAAATAAAGGAAAAGTCGTACAAGTTATGGGACCTGTTGTCGACGTAGCGTTCGAAGGAAAGATGCCACAAATCAACAATGCCCTGAAAATTAAAATACCCGCAAAACAGAATCATGGAAATGCCATTGATCTTACATTGGAGACATCATTATTCTTAGGTGGCGGAGTCATCCGTACCATCGCAATGGATTCTACTGACGGGTTGCGTCGCGGTATGGAGGTCCTGGATACTGGTGCACCAATCTCAGTTCCTGTCGGACCGGAAACTCTAGGTCGTTTGTTCAATGTATTGGGTGAACCAATTGATGGAAAACCATTTGAATCAAAATTTGCCCGTTCACCGATTCATAGGTCAGCACCTAAGATTGAAGATTTGAACGCGGCTACAGAAATACTAGAAACAGGAATCAAAGTCGTCGACTTGCTTGCACCGTATATCAAAGGTGGTAAGATTGGTCTCTTCGGAGGAGCCGGAGTCGGTAAAACCGTTTTGATTCAGGAATTGATTCACAATGTCGCCGAAGAACACGGCGGGATATCCGTATTTGCCGGAGTTGGAGAGCGTACGAGAGAAGGAAACGATCTCTATGGTGAAATGACAGAATCCGGAGTTATCAAAAAAACAGCCATGGTATTCGGTCAAATGAACGAACCACCTGGTGCCAGAATGAGAGTTGGATTATCGGGACTCACGATGGCAGAGTATTTCCGCGATGAAGAAAAGCAAGATGTATTACTTTTTATTGATAATATTTTCCGCTTTACACAAGCAGGATCCGAAGTGTCTGCACTTCTTGGAAGAATGCCTTCCGCTGTTGGATACCAACCAACTTTAGCAACTGATATGGGACATCTTCAAGAACGAATCACTTCCACAAAATCCGGATCGATCACATCCATCCAGGCGGTATTCGTACCAGCCGATGACTATACCGACCCGGCACCAGCTACCACATTCACCCACTTGGATGCAACCACGAATCTTTCCAGAAAGATTTCCGAAGAAGGAATCTATCCGGCAGTGGATCCATTGGCATCGACTTCTAGAGCATTGACTCCAGAAATCGTTGGAAAAGAACATTACCGTGTTGCCCGTGAAGTTCAACGAACATTGCAACGTTATAACGACTTGTTGGATATCATCGCGATTTTGGGTATGGATGAATTGTCAGAAGAAGACAAACTCATCGTCCATCGCGCGAGAAGAATCCGACTGTTCTTATCTCAAAACTTCCATGTAGCGGAACAATTTACTGGCCAAAAAGGAAGCTTCGTTAAAGTCAGTGATACGGTTAAAGGATTCCAAGAAATCTTAGCAGGAAAATACGACGAACTTCCCGAAGATGCATTCCGTTTGGTTGGAAGCATCGAAGATGTGATTGAAAAAGCAAAAAAAATGAAACAGTAAGGACTGTACTATGAACATTGTTATTGTCACCCCGGACGGGGAACTCTACAATGAGGAAGTCACTTCCGTCATTGTCTCCAGCCACAACAACGGCGACTATGAAATTTTGAAAGACCATTTACCGATTATTTCCACGATTGATACCGGTTATATCAAAATGGAAATGGAAAAAATGGTTTACTATGTCGTCGTCATCAATGGAGTGGTTGAACAAATTCATAACAAAATCACAGTCATCGCTCAGGATGCTTTTATCGGTGAGTCCAAAGAGAAGGCATTTGACAATTTGAATGCCATCCGTTTGGCTAGAACCGAAGAAAACAAGAAGCGAAATATCGAACTCGAATTGGCAGAAAAAGAATTAAAACGTCAAATCAAAATGACCGGTGCAGGTCAGTTGTAAAGGATCAAACATGAAAAGAAGAGGCTTTGAAATCGTCACAAAATTCAAAAATGAAATTATATCCCTTCCAGAACGTAAAACGTCGGGCAGTGCTGGATATGATTTTAGTGCTGCAGAAACAACCACGATCGAATCTCACAAAATCGGTTTTGTCAGTACCGGCATCAAAGCATTCATGCCAAAGGATGAAGTGTTGCAGATGTATCCTAGAAGCAGCCTTTCTTTCAAAAAGAGTCTGATTAAGGCGAACAGCGTTGGCATCATCGATTCGGATTACTACAACAATCCGGACAACGAAGGTGAGATCAAATTGATTCTCTATAATTTCGGTGAAGAAGCTGTTACAATCGAAAAGGGAGAACGAATCGCGCAAGGCGTATTCTTGAAGTATTTCACTACGGACGATGATGAAAATGACATCAAACGTTTAGGAGGGTTTGGTTCCACGGGGGACTAAATCCTTTTTTCTTTGATTCAAGTCGATTTTCCTTGATTTCCAGCGTAAAATTTGGTACAATAATTAAGCCGTAAAAAATACACACATCCATGAGTGATTTATCGTGAGCCCAAAGGGTGATAATAGCGTTGATTGGATGGAGGCAAACATCAAAAGGAGGAATTAGAAATGGGAGTCATTTCAATGAAAGCCCTGTTAGAAGCAGGGGTGCATTTTGGACACCAAACTAGAAGATGGAACCCTAAGATGGGGAAATACATCTACACTTCTAGAAATGGAATCCACATTATTGATTTACAAAAAACAAGCGATTTGATTGACGTTTCCTACAAAGCATTGTTTGATATCGTATCAGAAGGTGGACAAGTATTGTTCGTCGGTACAAAAAAACAATCACAGGAACCGGTCAAAGAAGCGGCGGCTAGATCCGGACAATTCTATGTGAATCAAAGATGGTTGGGAGGAACGTTGACCAACTTCAAAACAATCAAACGTTCAATTAAAAAACTGCAAGATCTTTACAAGATGGAAAGCGATGGAACGTTTGAAGTTCTACCGAAAAAAGAAGTCATCGGTCTTCGTAAAGACATGGCACGTTTGGAGAAATTCCTTGGTGGTATCAAGGACATGAAAAAATTGCCTCAAGCAATGTTCATCATCGATCCTAGAAAAGAAAGAAACGCCATCTTGGAAGCGAGAAAATTAGGAATTCCTGTATTCGGTATCGTTGATACAAACTGCGATCCGGATGATGTGGATTATTTGATTCCAGCCAATGACGACGCATTGCGTTCTGTACGTTTGATTGTCGACAAAATGGCTGATGCAGTAATCGAGGCTAGCGGTGGAGTCGTCAATAGCGATGATTCTTTTGAAGACGATAATGACACTGACTTGGACAACGTCAATACAAATGATGAAGATGATCAAGAAGACGAAGATGAAGCTCCAGTTGCAAAAAAAGTTATTGTTAAAGTGAAACCGGAACCAAAGAAAACAAAACCGGTAGAGCAAAAGCCAGAACCTGTAAAAGTCACAGTGGTTCCTGAGAAAAAAGAAACACCTGCTCCAAAGGCAAAACCGGTTGTTGAAGAACCAGTTGCTGAAGAGCCAGTTGCTGAAGAGCCAGTTGTTGAAGAGCCAGTTGTTGTTTCCGAACCTGCATTGGATTTGGATTCCATGACAGTTGCCGATTTGAAATCATTGGCAAAAGACAAAGGTCTAAGTGGTTATTCAAAACTGAAAAAAGCAGAATTGATTGACGAAATCAAAAAGGTATTGTAATTAGAGGGAGCGACTCGCTCCCTTTTGAAAGAATACAGTAAAAATATTGTATTGTATAATAAAATATGATAATATTATTATGATGTATCGATAGGAGGAAAACATGCAAATTACAGCGAATTTAGTAAAAGAATTAAGAGACAAAACCGGTGCTGGAATGATGGATTGCAAGAAGGCATTGGTAGCTACCGAAGGAAATATAGAACAAGCGATAGATTGGTTAAGAGAAAAAGGAATTTCCAAAGCCGCAAACAAATCTTCAAGAATTGCTGCAGAGGGAATCTGTACTGTTAAAACCGAAGGAAACAGAGGAATCATCTTTGAACTTAACTGTGAAACAGACTTCGTTGCAAAGAACGATAAATTTGTTGGTTTGGTTGACCAAATCGCAAATGCGTTGATTGCAAGCGACGCTACCTGCGAAGAATGTGCAAAAGAAGTTGAAATCAATGGTCAGCCATTGAAAACCTTCCTCTTGGAACAAGTCGCAGCGATTGGTGAAAACCTAACCTTCAGACGTTTTGAAGCATTCAACAAAACAGATGATCAACAATTTGGCGAATATATCCACTTGGGTGGAAAAATCGCAGTATTGACAATCTTGAACAATGCTGATTTTGAGACTGCAAAAGATGTAGCAATGCAAGTTGCCGCATCCAGTCCACAATATATTCAAAGAGAAGATATCCCTGCCGAAGTTTTGGAACATGAAACAGAGGTTTTAACAAAAGAAGCTTTGAATGAAAATGCAGAAGCAGTGAAACCGAAACCGGAAGAAATCGTTAAGAAAATGGTTGTTGGGCGTTTGAACAAGAACCTTAAGGCAATCTGCCTTGTCGATCAAGAATTCGTTAAAAACCCAGATGTCACAGTAGCTCAATATGTGAGTTCCAAAGGCGCTAGTGTTGCGTTCTTTAAACGTTTGGCTGTTGGCGAAGGCATTGAAAAGAAAGAAGATAATTTCGTAGAAGAAGTTATGGCACAAGCAAAACAATAAAAAGGGCATAGTATGTCCTTTTTCTTTACACATATTAGGAGGAGTTTATGTCGAAAAAACGAGTAATGATCAAAATTAGCGGCGAAGCACTCGCCGGTAATGACGGACTAGGAATCAGTCCGAAAGTAGTGAAAGAAATCGCTCAAGAGATCAAAGCTGCATATGATTTGGGATTGTGTGAAATCGGTGTAATCGTCGGTGGAGGAAATATTTTCCGTGGCAAATTGGCGTCGGAAATGGGAATCGAACGCTCCAGTGCTGATTATATGGGGATGATCGGAACCATTCTAAATGCTTTGGCTTTACAAAACTCCTTGGAAGCTGTTGGAGTTCAAACAAGAGTGATGACTTCCCTGAACATTCCGGAAGTCGCAGAACCGTATATCCGCAGAAAAGCACTTTCTCACTTTGAGAAAGATCGAATCGTCATTTTCGGAGGTGGAACCGGAAATCCATATTTTTCCACGGATACAACAGCCGCTCTTCGGGCCGCAGAGCTCGGTGCCACAGTCATCTATATGGCTAAGAATGGTACGGACGGAGTCTACGATTCCGATCCAAGGACAAACAAGGATGCGAAACGTTATCTAAAATTGACGCACAAGGAACTCTTACAAAATCAACTGGAAGTCATGGATTCAACTGCAGCAGCGATGTGCAGAGACAATGATATCGACATCGTCGTATTCGACATGAATAAACCTGGGAATATCAAAAAAGCCATATTGGGTGAACCAATTGGAACAGTTATAAATAACGAGGAGGAATGATTTTATGCCAGAAACAATTTTATTAGAAGCAGAAGACAAGATGGAACATACCATCAAAGCCTTGCATCATGAATTCGCAACCGTAAGAAGTGGACGAGCAAATCCAAAAATGCTGGACCATGTCACAATCGATTACTATGGTGTTGAATCACCAATCAGCCAAGTTGCCAGTATTTCCGTACCGGAAGGAAGCCAAATCTATATCAAACCATATGACAAATCATTGGTTCAACAAATCGAACGTGCTATTTTCGGAGCGAACCTTGGAGTAACGCCGATGAATGACGGTATCGGGATTCGGATCATATTGCCTCCACAGACCGAAGAAAACCGCAGAGAAGCCGTGAAAATCATTCATAAGATGTCAGAAGATTGTAAAGTCGCTATTCGAAATATCCGACGTGATGCAATCCACCATTACAAAAAGATGGAAAAGGATTCCGAAATCACTGAAGACGATTTGCGATATTATGAAGATGAAGTTCAAAAACTGACAGACAAATTCACCGATCGAATCGATGAAGATTTCAAAATCAAAGAAAAAGACATCATGAGCATATAAGACTAGCAATAGTCTTATATTTTTTTTCACTCAAATAAAAATCATAGAATATTCACACAAAATAGTGTATAATCTTTATGTTAGATAGGTGGGGAATATGAACAAAAAACAAAGAGAATCCTTACAAATCCCGGCACATGTTGCCATCATTCTAGATGGCAATGGAAGGTGGGCGAGGAAGCGCCATATGCCAAGAACATTTGGACATCAAGCCGGAGTTGAAAACATTCGTAAAATCACATTGGCTGCAGCCGATTTAGGCATTAAGGCATTGAGCGTCTACGCCTTTAGCACCGAGAACTGGTCTCGTCCGCAAGAAGAGGTCGATTTCTTGATGAAATTACCAGGTGAATTTGAGGAACGGTTCAAAGATGACTTCAAGGATTATGATGTGAAAGTCATGTTCTCAGGTAGAACAAGTCACTTATCAGAGAAAAATTTAGATATCCTAAATCGAATCACGAAAAACACCAAGGATCGCAAGGGAATCATTTTGAATATTTGTTTTGATTACGGTTCCTATGCAGAAATTACGCAATCCGTTCAAAAAATCGCTCAAGATGTGTTAGATCAGAAATTGAAACCCGAAGATATAGAACCAAAACATATCGAAGAGAATCTTTATACAAAGGATCTCCCAAAACTTGACTTGTTGATTCGACCAAGTGGTGAGGTTCGGTTGTCCAATTTCTTCCTGTGGCAAGCTGCGTATGCGGAGCTTTATTTCTGTAAAACCTTCTGGCCGGCATTTTCCAAGAAGGATTTAGAAAAAGCGATTCTCGAGTTCAATCTTCGCGATCGGAGATTCGGAGGATTGAAGAAATGAAACAACGTTTGATTACTGGAACTATATTGGTTCTAGTATTGGGCCTATTGATCTATTTTGGAGAAGGCGAGTTTGAACTCTTATTTTCCGGGTTCTGTGTTTTGCTTTCTGGATTCGCGGCATATGAATTTACTCAGATGTCAAGATTGGGACAATCATTCCGTTGGTTTGATATTTTGACGATTGTATTGACCTTGGCTTTCTCTGTTATGAGCGTTTTGTCCTTTGATATTTTGATGGTTTACTATATTTATATTTTTCGATTTTTGTTGATGTTGATCTTGCTAGACGCAATCTTGTTTGTAGCAGTCAAGGATTTTACTAGACAGGAGTTTGGGAATCAATTATTAACCATTTTTTATACCAGTTTAGGATTTATTGCTTTTGCATATCTGCGGAAACTCGATATCAATTTGATTATCTATTTATTGCTCGTAGCTATGATTACGGATGTCTTTGCTTACTTGATTGGAATCAAGTTTGGGAAGCATCGTCTAGCGGTGAATATCTCACCGAAGAAGAGTGTTGAAGGAGCGATTGCGGGTTTGGTTTTCGGATCCATAGTGGCAACCTTGTATGCATTTTATATGGGAGTGTTCGAATTCGGATTCATTGGAATTCTTGGATTATCATTGGCATTATCTATGATAGCGCAAGTTGGCGACTTGATTGCATCGAAATTCAAACGGGAAGCAGGAATCAAAGACTATTCTAATCTCTTCCCGGGGCACGGCGGCGTCTTGGACCGGTTTGATTCTTCGATGTTTGCGGCAATCTTCTTGATGCTGGCAGTCATTATATTATTATAGAGGTATTTATGAAAAACATCTATCTTCTAGGTGCAACCGGATCTATCGGGTTGCAGACAATCGAAATCATCGAAGAGAATCCTGACGATTTCAATTTGGTTGCGATTTCTGGGTATAATCAACTGGATGAGTTGATTGACATCGCAAGCAGATTTTCTTTGCGCATGATATCGGTTAAAAATGAAGAAGATGCGAATGTATTGAAAAAAGTATTTACAGAAACCACCATCGTATCAGGCGATGAAGGACTAAAAGAACTTGCTACATTAAATCCGGGAGACAAAGACGGGATTTTGGTCAATGCATTGGTAGGAATGGTTGGGCTACGTCCAACGATTGAAGCGATACAAATTGACCGAACGATTCTTCTGGCGAACAAGGAAACCCTTGTAGTTGGTGGACATTTGATTCAAGAACTCTTGGAACAGCACAAATCCAAACTATATCCGCTCGACTCAGAACATAATGCTATATGGCAAGCATTGAATGGAGAGGATCTTGCATCTGTCAAGCGTTTGATCATTACTGCCAGTGGGGGAGCTTTTAGAGATTTATCGAGAGAAGAGTTGAAACATGTCACTTTGAAGGATGCATTAAATCATCCGAATTGGTCCATGGGGCAAAAGATTACAATTGATTCTGCAACTATGATGAATAAAGGCTTTGAATTGATTGAAGCAGCTTATCTATTTCACATTGATATGGATCGCATACAACCAATCATTCACAGAGAGAGTATTATTCATTCCATGGTCGAATTCAATGATAATTCTATCATTGCTCAAATGGCGCAACATGACATGAGATTACCAATCAGTTATGCGATGTACTATCCGAAACGCACACCAGGATTGACTCAACCTTTGGATTTTGGAACAATAAAAGAATTGCATTTTGAAGAAGTCGATTATGAACGATATCCCTTGTTAGGGTTAGCAATTGAAGCTTACCAACAAGGAGGCAGCAAGCGCGCCGTCTTAAACGCCGCGAATGAGATTGCAGTATCATTGTTCCTTGAGAATAAAATTACTTTCTTGGATATTGAGAATATCGTCATTGACGCTGTTCACAATCATAAAGTGATACCAAATCCTTCACTGGAAGAAATCATCGCAATTGACAAAGAAATTAAGACTCAAATTCGTTTTGAGTATGATAGATAGAATGGAGTTTACACTATGCTTATTACGTTAACAATTTGGCAAACATTAGGAAATATATTGATATTCTTATTGGTTCTTAGCCTCGTTATAAATATTCATGAATTGGGACACCTGTTCTTTGCGAAACGAGCAGGGATTCTCTGCCACGAATTCGCATTCGGTATGGGCCCAAGGATTTGGAAAAAGAAAGTCGGAGAGACGGTATACTCTATTCGTGCGATACCGTTTGGCGGATTTGTTTCCATGGCAGGCGAAGAGATCGAATCAGATATTATTAAAATAGGACAGAAAATCCGGTTAGGATTCGATTCGCAAAATCAGGTGAATCGCATTATTCTAAATGCTGCCGATGTGAAATACCATGATTTCTTGGAAATCCAGGTGGAATCATATGACCTTTCCAGCGAAGAGGGAACTAGACTATTCATCAACGAATACACTGTCAATCGCAAGGCGATGTATGTAGATGGAAAAACGGTTCTCCAGATTGCTCCAAAGGATCGAAGTTTCACTTACAAATCAAAACGAGCACGTTTCGCTGCTACGTTCGGTGGGCCTTTGATGAACTTCGTTTTGGCTTTCTTTGTATTCTTGATCATGGCTTTCTTCATGGGAGTGCCGAATTATGATAGTGCGCTAATTGGTGAGGTTGCAGATGGTGCACCTGCAACAGATGTTTTGTATGCAGGAGATGTAATCGTGTCCATCAATGGCGTTGATGTTACCTCATGGACTGGAGATACGAATTCTGTAACTAGCGAATTGGGGAAAGGTGCAGATAGCTATGTGATTGTCGTAGAACGCGATGGAGCGAACGTGACTCTCCCTGTTATCTTTCCGCAATATGTTTTCTATGGACTTGGGTTCACTTCGACTCCTGGCAGCACAGACCTCGCAATTGAAACCCCACTCTATATGAATACAGAATTGTTGTCAGGGGATATCATCGTCAGCATCAATGGTGTTACGATGACCACTTGGGACGATGTTATCACATATGCAGCATCTCATCAGGAGGGTTCGACTGAAGAAGATCCTACAGTTATTGTAGTCAACCGCGATGGCGAAGAGCTTACATTCTCATATGTCGCTTATGGACAAGATGTATTAGATGCACAAGGATATGATTATTATTATTCACGTATCGGAATCACTGTGTCCTCGAAATTCAGTTTCTTCGGAAGTTTTGGAAGTGCATGGACTTCGTTCTCCAATGCCGGGACTTCGATTTTTAAGACCATCGGTTTGATGTTCTCTTCCAATCAAGTCGGAGTTGGAGATTTGTCTGGATTCATCGGCATCTTCTCGATGACCAGTCAAGCTGCAGCGGCCGGAATATTCAGTCTTCTTTCTTGGGTTGGCTTTCTTAGTGTCAACCTTGGTATTGTCAATCTATTGCCAATTCCGGCATTAGATGGTGGAAGACTTGTCTTCATCGGATATGAAGCGATCACAAGACGGAAACCAAACCAGAAGTTTGAAAACTGGTTACACACAATCATGTTCTTTTTATTGATGGGATTTTTGATCTTCATCACTTATAACGATATTGTTAGATTATTTGGTTAATTGATTCTTGAAAATCATTGAGGGACCAAGTATTTCGCTTGGTCCTTTTTTATCTGTTTTTTCACTGTTGAAACAAGCGGTTTTCAGAAAAAAATACAACTGTTTCAGAGTGTGAAAACTGGCGCATTTGTTTTCACCGAAATGTTGTAAAAATCCGATAAATTATTATTGACATAAAATGGGCGCTATGATAAAATATATAAGCGCGTGAAATGCGCGAGAAACCGGTCTTTGAAAACTGAACATATGCAAAAACAACAAGCCAAGCAATTCTAGAGAATAGAATAAAAGAAAAATAATGAGCTAAAAAGAACTTATTATATAGAGATATATGGAGAGTTTGATCCTGGCTCAGGATAAACGCTGGCGGCATGCCTAATACATGCAAGTCGAACGAAGTGTACTTGTACACTTAGTGGCGAACGGGTGAGTAACACGTAAGGAACCGACCCTAGACACGAGGATAACTCTGGGAAACTGGAGCTAATACTGGATAGGACATAGAGACACAAGTAAAGATGTTTAAAGGCGCTTTCGGGCGCTGGTGTAGGAAGGTCTTGCGTCGCATTAGATAGTTGGAGGGGTAACGGCCCACCAAGTCAACGATGCGTAGCTGAGCTGAGAGGCTGAACAGCCACACTGGGACTGAGACACGGCCCAGACTCCTA
>JAFGQH010000027.1 GCA_016935815.1 Bacilli bacterium
GATATATGGGAAGTACTGCTCAGATTAGGTTTGACAGCGTTGTTCGTCGGAATCATAGGGGTGGAGCGTCAGTTACGACAAAAGACAGCTGGAGTGACGACGCATTTGATGGTTGCGTTTGGTGCAGCCGGAATCGCAATCTTGCAAGATGCGATGTACTATGATGCGATTGAGACAGCCAAAGCTTTGTTTGATGCAGGATATACGTCAATTGCCGTTCAAATCCAGCGCCAAAGAGTCATCGCTCAAGTTGTTACTGGGGTTGGGTTCTTAGGTGCAGGTACGATATTGAAAACCAGAAATGGTATCTACGGCTTAACCACCGCAGCAACCTTGTGGTTGTCATCGATGATTGGTTTGGCATTCGGTATGGGAGCTTACTGGGTTGGAATTATCATAGCATTGTTCTCATTGATCTTTTTGACATTATTCCGCAAAGTGTTATCAAAAACCGCTTTGCATCATGTTGATAGCCCAGATATCATCGGTACTGAACATGTAGACGACTAAAAGAGACTTATGTCTCTTTTTTTTTGGCAAAAATTCAGTCATATTTTTTGCATTAATCCTCGAAATAATGTAAAATATGTATGGAAATTCGGAGGTATGACGAATGGTACTAGAAATCAGAGATTTATTTGTCTCCGTGGAAGACACAATGATACTCCAGGGAGTTAATTTGACAGTGAATGGCGGAGAGACACATGCAATCATGGGACCGAACGGAACCGGGAAGTCGACATTGGCTTCAATTTGCATGGGACATCCTAAATATAGAATTGAATCAGGTGATATTCTGATCGATGGCGAAAGCATCTTGGAGAAGTCTGTGGACGAACGTAGTCGACTCGGACTCTTTTTGGCAATGCAAAACCCAACTGAGGTTCCTGGCGTCACTAATTTTGACTTCATCAAAGCCGCTTTGCAAACCAGAATGGATGAAGGAAAACATCTTCGTGTTGGAAAATTCATTCTGGAATTTGAAACCGCATCGAAAGATCTATCGATGGGGAAAGGATTAGCACACAGGTTCCTGAATCAAGGATTTTCTGGTGGCGAAAAGAAGCGAAATGAAATCCTGCAAATGAAACTGTTGAAACCAAAGTTTGCTTTCCTAGATGAAATTGATTCCGGTTTGGACGTCGATGCGCTCCGTATTGTCGGACAGAACGTCACAGAGTTAAAATCTCCGGATCTCGGTCTGGTACTGATCACTCATTATCAACGTTTGCTTGACTATATCACCCCCGATTATGTTCATGTCATGATCGGTGGAAAAATCGTTAAAACGGGCGGCCTTGATCTGATTGAGAAAATCGACAGTCAAGGATATGAATGGGTGAAAACCGAACTTGGAATCACTGATTTCGATAAAAGACCAGAACCGGTCTCCTTAGGAACTTGCCCGACAAAATCATTGAAGTAAAGGAATAAAGATGAAAGTACCCAACTATCTGGAAGCCAAAGACAATGTGATTTTGTTTCAAGGAAATACTGTTACCAATCACTCCAAACAAAAGGTGACTGGAACTGAAGTCTTGCTTGATGGAAGCGGAACAGTTTTTCTATATTTGGAAGATTATTCTCAAAATGAAATCCATATCAAAGTTTCCGAACACTCACAAATAGAACTCTACATGATTTACAAATCATCAAAACCTTGTGCATATGATATTCATTTTCAAGTGAATTCATTTGCGGTTTTAAACATATTCTCAGCAACCAGAAATATCGAAGTGACAACACTCGATATTCATCGCACATTCCATCTTGGAAGTCAAGCGGTTCTAAATAGTACCAAAGCCTTGATCAACATGGGAACGACTTCGCTTGTAGATGAGGTTCATTTGGACAGCGAACTGGCACAAGCAAACCTCGATTTGCTTAACATTGGCGCATATAATGATGTATTTACTGTCAAACAAGACGTCTATCATAATGCAAAATCAACTTTATCAAACATTACGAATTCTTTGATTAGCCACGCAAATGCAGTACTCGATTATTCTGTTTCTGGACGCATCTTCAAAGGCAATGAATTCTCCAGTTGCAAGCAACAGAACAAAGGAATCATCCTAGATGAAGCAGGAGTCATTCAAGTATTGCCTAAACTTTATATCGATGAATACAATGTTGAGGCGAGTCATGGAGCAGCAATCGGTCAGATGGACGAGGAACAGATGTACTATCTGCAAAGCCGTGGACTAACCGAGTCAGAAGCAAGAAGCCTGATTATTTCTGGATATACGAAACCATTCGTTTCGGCAATCCAAGATGAAGATATCAAACAGATGATTGAAAGACAGATTCTGAAACGAATCAATGAGGCGAATATCATATGATGAACAATCCATGGGTAAACGATTTTCCACAATTGAAGAACGGTATGATTTATTTCGATACTGCCGCTACCAGCTTAAAGCCGCAAGCAGTGATCGACATGGTGGACCACTATTACAAAGACTTGTCCGCAAACATCCACAGAGGGATGTATGAAGCTGCTGTGGAGGCAACCACTTTGTATGAGGAAACCCGCGAAACTGTCGCCCGTTTTATTCAAGCGGACTCAGAGGAGGTCATCTATACCAGAGGAACCACCTCAGGACTAAATCTCGTTGCGTTTTCCTATGGACTGAATCAATTGAAAGAAGGAGATGAAATCATCGTCTCCGAATTAGAACACCATTCCAGTTTTCTGCCTTGGCAAGCCGTTGCTAAAAAAATAGGTGCCGTACTGAAGTTCGTACCACTTGATGAAGAAGGTAGAATTACAATTGCCGCATTTCAATCGGTTTTGACGGAACGAACAAAAATCGTCGCATTGACTTATGTTTCCAACGTTATGGGATTTATTACACCAATCCAGGAAATCATTTCATTGGCACATGAGGTTGGCGCAATTGTTGTTGTCGACGCAGCTCAAGCAATCCAACACCTGGATATCAATGTGAAAGAATTGGATTGTGATTTTCTAGCGTTTTCTGGACATAAGATGTTGGGTCCCACAGGGATAGGTATCCTCTATGGGAAAGCAGAACACTTGAAAATCATGGAACCGTTCGAATACGGTGGAGACATGAATGAAGACGTTGAAAAAGATCTTTCCACCTGGAAACAATACCCACAGAAATTCGAAGCTGGGACGATGCCGATTGCTTCAGTCATCGGTCTGAAAACAGCGGTTGAATATATTCAAAACATTGGTCTTGAAACGATATCAGACCATATTGAGAAAGTGCATCGTTACGCGATTGCCCAGATATCACAAATTCGGGATGTATCTATTTATAACAAAAGTTCCGAGACAGGTATCATTGCGTTCAATTTAGAGAATGTACCAAGTCACGATGCGATTACTTTCTTCGCGGAACACAATATCGCAATTCGCGCCGGACAGCATTGCGCGAAGTTGATTTGCGACTGGCTTGGCATCCACTCTTGTTTGCGAGCATCGATCTATTTGTACAATACTTACAAGGATGTCGATTACTTCACACAAGTCATCAAACAAGCAGTGGCATATTTCAAAGAATTAGGTTTTTAGGAGTGAATCAATGAGCGGTTTGGATAATTTGTACAGAGAAGTCATTATGGAACATTATAAGAATCCACGCAACAAAGGGTTGGTCGAAGACTCTACCTACAAGACATTTCGGATCAAAAATCCGTCTTGTGGAGACGACATCACAATCCAGTCTTTGGTAGTGGATGGCATCATCAAAGACTGTCGTCAAGAAGGACACGGTTGTTCCATCTCCATGGCTTCGGCGTCAGTATTGACCGAAATCATGATCGGTAAGACTGTGGCTGAAGCATTGACTGTTGCTGAGAATTATTTAAACATGGTCTCAAATAAAGAGTACGATGAAGCGTTGGATCTGGAAGAAGCAGAAGTCTTCAGCGGAGTTCGCCAATTTCCGGCACGCGTCAAATGTGCATCAATTGCATGGGTAGCCTTTAAGGATACTCTGAAATAAGGTGACTAACTATTAAAAGTCAAGAGAAATAAAAAAAGAAACAGAAAAAACCTCCAAATTAATAGAATTAGGAGGGAAACAAA
>JAFGQH010000028.1 GCA_016935815.1 Bacilli bacterium
AATAAAAGAACTCGCTCCATTGCATTTTAGGAAACAAGTTCTTTCGACTCTTTTTATTTAATTGTCCGTTTTATGGAAACTAACTCCATACCGCCTTTTTTTATATTAAATACTATCAAATATAAATAAATGACTATATTTTTATATAGAAACAAGTTATAATATACTATAATGTAACACAATAGGTGATTAGATGAATTGTATCAAATCGATCAAGCGTAATCCGATTCCCTCGGACGTCTTTTTGAAGACGACGAAACTGTATTATCAAATGGGAAAAAACGATTACTACGAATCCTTGTTTGAAACCAGTTATGAGCATTTATCCAAAAGCGTAGCCGATGCCGATGCCTACGCCTTTTTCAAAATATTCTTTCCGGAACTCAAAGTTACGGAATCCAGATTTAGAACGTTGTTGCTGGATTCCACCGTTCCGAAAAACCAAAGCGAACAGATCTATCAGAATCTGGTTTCGATTTTTCGTCATATCCATGAAAAAGAAACGCAACCATTCGAAATGACCGTTGTGGAAATCAATGATCTGGTACGCTATATCTATAAAGATGTGAACTCCGGAACCAAAGTCCAATATCGTCGGTTCAGCACAAAAACTCATTCCTTGTTGTCAAAGGAATCGGGATCGATGCGAGAAAAACTCGAAGAACTGATTTCCGAATACAATAAAATCAAAAAAGAAAACATCTTTGAACCTTTGATTTTGAATGTCAACTTCATCGTGGACTTTTTGAACATGGAAATCTACACCGGCGACAAGAACGAGATGATCGCCATGCTTGTGCTTTACATCATCATGGTACAAGAAGGATTCATCGTATCTCACTACGTATCCTTCTTTGCGAAAACCCATCTCTATAAGGAAGAAATGTTCGAATCACTTTCCAGAAGCAAATTCCAATGGCAAGAAGGCTTGTCGGAGATTATGCCGATGGTTCGATTCTTTATACGCAATTATATGGAACTCTATCAAAATCTTAGTGACAAAGCGAGAGATTTCGAATATGAATCACAACTTGTGATCTCGAAATCCGATTACATAGAAAACACAATATTGAAATTAGGAGAAGTATTCGCGAAAGATGAAATCCGCGAACGCCATCCACTGATTAGTGAATCCACGATCAACCGAACACTGAAACGTCTTCAGGACGAAGAAAAGATCAGACCGCTTGGTAAGGGGAGGAGCGCAAAATGGATCAAGTTGGTGAAAAGTCAGAAAAAACTGAATTTTCAGGAACAACTACATCTAAATTTAGGAGAAGAACATGAATAATGAAATCATTGATATCATCCAAAGAGCACTAAACGAAGATATCCCTACCATCGATATCTCCAGCCATTACCTGTTTCACGATGAAATCTCCACAGGAGTATTCATCGCCAAGGAAGAAGGCATACTATCTGGGGTAGACGTCTGCCAAGAAACCTTCCGCCAAGTGGATTCGGATACCGAATTCATTGCCTTCAAGAACAATGGCGATAAAGTCACAAAAGGAGAAGTCTTTGCGGAGGTAAAAGGCAAAACCAAATCGATTCTGATGTCAGAGCGTATCGGACTCAATTTTATGCAGAGAATGTCCGGCATCGCCACAATGACAGCGAGATTTGTCAAGGAAACAGAAGGAACCAAAGCCAAGATTCAGGACACCAGAAAAACCACTCCGACATTGCGCATTTTGGAGAAACAAGCAGTCAGAGACGGAGGAGGAATCAATCACAGAATGAGTCTTAGCGAAATGGTGATGTTGAAAGACAATCACATCGCCGCAGCCGGATCCCTGACAAAAGCCGTCAATATCGTAAGAAAGAACTTGGTCAAAAACATCATGATCGAAGTCGAAGTCGAATCCGTCGAAGCATTCAAAGAAGCATTGCAGACATCCGCAAACATCATCATGCTCGACAATATGGACAACGAATCCATGCGTGAATGCGTCAAACTCAACAAAGGCAAGAAGATTTTAGAAGCGAGTGGCAATATGACTTTGGAACGAATCCACGATGTTGCCAAAACCGGTGTGGATACGATTTCTTGTGGCTCTTTGACACATTCCTACAAGTCATTGGATATCAGCCTGAAATTCTAATTATCGAACAACAGAAAGAGTGATTTGATTGTTAAAACCGAAATACCGCTGGCAAACCAAAGTGAAAGAGATCGTTCCCAACGATCAGATCTTTCCAACACTATTAAGAAACCGTGACATCGAAGATTTTGAACGGTTTTTCTCCATGGGAGAAGAATCCTTGCATGATCCCTATTTGCTTCATGACATGAGTCTGGCAAAAGAACGAATATTACGGGCAATCAAGAACAAGGAAGCGATCATGATCTATGGAGATTATGATTGTGACGGTATCTGTTCGATTTCCGTATTGTATCGTACTTTGAAACAACTCGGTGCTCACGTACATTATGATCTCCCAAATCGCTTCGTCGATGGCTACGGACTCAATATGCGCGCTGTGGAATCGATCAAAGAACAAGGTTTTTCGCTTGTCATTACCGTTGACAACGGAATTACCTGCAATGAGGAAGTCAAAGCTTTGAAAGAAGCAGGAATCGATACGATTATCACCGACCATCATGAAGTCGGTGAATTTCTACCGGAAGCTTACGCCATCATTCATTCCCACCTGTCTGACCAGTATCCGTTCAAGGATATCGCTGGAGTCATGGTCGCATTCAAAGTTTCTCAGGCTCTCCTTGGAGAGGCCGCAAAAGAATATTATGATTTGGCTATGATCGGTACCATTGCTGATTTGATGCCGCTTCGCGACGAGAATCAAGCAATCGTCAATTTGGGGATCAAATGTTTGAAGAAAACCAATAACTTAGGATTGCAGAAATTGATCGAATTCTCCAATTTGGATATCATCAATGTCACTGCTATCTCCTTTAAGATCGCCCCAAAAATCAACAGCAGCGGGCGTCTAGGCAAAGCCTTGGATGCTGTGAAATTGCTTGTGACGGAAGATCATAGAGAAGCCAATGATCTGATTCTTAAAATCGAAAAGAATCACTCATCCAGAAAACATCTAACCGAAGAATCCTTCCGACAATGTGAAAAACTAGTCGATCCAAACGATAAAGTCATCGTTGTTGCCAGTGACAAACTTCATGAAGGAGTCATTGGAATTTGTGCCCAAAAGATTGTCGAGAAATACCAAAAATCAACATTGATCATTACCGTTGATTCGGAAGGAATCGGAAAAGGCTCCATGCGTTCTTTCGGTGATGAAAACATCTTGGACATGTTACATGCCAATCAAGACAAACTCTTGCGCTATGGTGGACATTCCCAAGCAGCTGGTTTGCAAGTCGATGCCAGCCGCATTGAAGATCTTCGCAAAGGTTTGAATTCTCTTGCTTTGGAAGGTTCGACACCGATTTTGGAAGTCGATATGGAAATCGACCTCTGTGGACTCGATATCGATACCATCCAATACATTCAAGACCGATCTTTCTTCACTGCGAGCTTCTTATTCAATGATTTGATCGTTGTTCAAAAACGGATTCTCGGGGAAAAACATACCAAACTGGTCGTGGAATGCCATGGGATGAAATTCGACGCCTTGCACTTTAACAGTTTGGAATACTATTACTCCTTGGAAAAGGGAGACAAAGTTGAAATCGTTGGCGGACTCAACGTCAACAATTACCGCAACAATAAAAAAATCCAATTGATGATCAAAGACGTTCAGTGCAACGATATTCAAATCCTGAATATGAGAGAATGTGCGGATTATGAACAGGAAAAGAAATGGATCATCAGCGACTATATTGAACTCAACGACGAGATTTTGTTGGAACAACCGCTTAGTGAATATCTCACACATAACAAAGACAAACGAACCATTGTTATCACACCAAGACAACTCAAAATCGATATGAAGAAATTCATCAGCAAGCGAGAACTTGGAAAGATCTATTCGATGCTAAAAGAGATCAAGGAATTCAAACCGGAACTCCTTTACCGAAGACTCGAATACAATCCATTGTTACTGAAATACGCCGTGCAAATCTTCATCGATTTGGATTTGATCGAAAAAACCGAAGATTACTACCAGATTAAGGAAAATGTTTTGAAAACCGATTTACAAAACTCTTCCATCTATGTTACATTAGAGGAGATTAAAAAACTGACCGATTTGATCTACTACGATTACGACTCCCATATCAAAACATATTTCGTCAATAAATTGGAGGAATTACAATGAAATACGAAGACTATATCATGAATGTACCTGACTTCCCGATCGAGGGGATTCAGTTTAAAGATATCACACCTTTGATCGGCGATGGTGAAGCATTCCAATCCGCCATCAGCGATCTCGCAGAATTTGCGAAACAGCAACAAGCCAACAAAGTTATCGGACCGGATGCCAGAGGATTCATCATCGGAGCACCTGTTTCCACCAAACTCGGTATCGGATTTATCCCGGTTCGCAAACCCGGGAAACTACCTCGAGAAGTGTTGACATTCGATTATCAGCTGGAATATGGTAGTAACACGCTATGCATGCACAAAGACGCGATCAAACCAGGAGATAAAGTCGTCATCATGGACGATCTTTTGGCAACCGGAGGAACCGTGGAAGCGACCATCAACCTCGTCGAAGAAGCCGGTGGAGAAGTCGTAGGACTTGGGTTCATGATCGAACTTGTGGATCTTGGCGGCCGTGCGAAAATCAAAGATTATCCAATCAAAGTATTGATGCAATACTAGGAGGACGATTTGACCAAAGAGGATATTTACAAGCCTCTAGAAGAGGCATTAACCAAATATCTCACCAAACCAGAGCACTTGGAATTCATTCGAAGTGCCTTTGACTTTGCGTATGAAAAACACGATGGACAAGTTCGGAAGTCCGGAAGACCTTATATCGTCCATCCGGTCGATGTGGCAATCACCTTATGTGAATACCAAGTCGACCCGAATACCTTGGCAGCCGGATTGCTTCATGATGTGATTGAAGATACCAATACTTCCTATGAAGACATCAACGAGCGCTTCGGAGAAGAAGTAGCAGATATCGTCGAAGGTGTTACCAAATTGGATTTATTGCATTATGAGAGATCCAAAGCCGCAACCCAAGCAAGAAACCATCAGAAGATGATTTTAGCGATGTCCAAAGACATCCGTGTCATCTTTGTGAAGTTGGCAGATCGTCTTAACAATATGCGAACCCTGAATTTTCTGGATGACGAACGACAAACGAGAATTTCAAGAGAGACGCTCGATATTTTCGCACCGATCGCTCATCGTCTTGGTATGTATCGTCTCAAAGCAGAACTTGAAGACTTGTCCTTCAAATATCTCTATCCGGCAGAATATCAAGACATCGCAAAACTCTTGAATGACAAGAAAGGAAATCGGGAACAAGACGTCTTGAACATGACTCAGGATATCGTCGACCTCTTGACCAAAGAGAACTTTGATTTCGAGGTCAAAGGGAGAATCAAGAATATCCATTCCGTGTATTACAAGATGAAAAACAAAAACATCGATTTTGAAGAGATCAACGACTTGTTGGCTCTTCGAATCATTGTCAATACCATCAGTGACTGTTACCGTGCCATCGGTATCGTCCACTCCCGCTTCGTACCGGTTCCGGGTAGATTCAAAGATTACATCGCCATGCCGAAACCGAACATGTACCAATCGCTCCATACCACTGTGGTCAATCGAGGAAAAATCTTCGAGATCCAGATTCGAACCAAAGAGATGGATGAGATTGCTGAAAAAGGAGTCGCAGCACACTGGGCTTATAAAGAAAACAAACCGGGAACATCATCCAGGAAAAGTATCGAGGATATCGTATCTTCGAAACTGAGATGGTATTCCGAACTGATCAAATACACCGAAGAAAGCGATTCGGACGAAGAAATACTCGATATCTTTACCGATGACATTCTCAATGCGAACGTCTATGTGTTCACTCCAAAAGGCGACATCATCGACTTGTCACAAGGAGCGACCCCTCTGGATTTTGCTTTCCGAATTCATACTAAGGTCGGAGAAAAAACAGTCGGCGCGATCGTCAATGGCAAAATTCGACCATTGGATTACACTTTGAAAACCGGAGACCTTGTGGAAATCAAGACCTCACAAAGCTCTGTCGGTCCAAATGAAAACTGGTTGAAGATTGCCAAAACAAGCAACGCCAGAAGTAAAATCAAGAACTTCTTAAACAAACAAAGACGTGAATTTTTGATTGAAAAAGGCAAAGAAGATCTCGATCGAGAAATCGAAAACAGACATCTAGTCATACAACTCACCGATAAAGTGGTTAAGGAAAAATTCATGAATAGAGGGATCAAATCGGTTGAAGATCTCTATTATGAAGTCGGAAAGAACGTCGTATCTGCCATTGGCGCTTGCAACCTCTTGGTCGACAAGGAAGAGATGACCGATGAAGAATTGATCGAAAAGATCAACAAACCTGAGCCTTCCAAGCGTCGTTATGTTCATTCTGACATCAACATCATCGTGGAAGGACTGGATAAACCATCGGTTCGTCTGGCAAATTGTTGCAACCCTGTTTTGGGCGATGACATTGTCGGTTATGTCAGCCGAAACAGCGGAATTGTCGTCCACAGACATAACTGTAAGAATGTCGAAACGTTTGAGAAAGAACGTTTGATCGATGTATTCTGGGGTGTTGACATGAATGTCAAGTACAGTTCAAATCTTAAGATTCTTGTACTCAATCGCGACAATGTGTTAGCTGAAATCGTCCATGCAGCGACGAACTCCAAAGCGAAGATCGATAAGGTGACAGCTCAGACCAACAACCTAAGAGAAGGTATCATCAAAATGAAAATATCGATCGGATCCTTGTTAGAACTCGATACCGTCGTTGCGAACATTCAAAAGGTCAAGGGTGTCTATTCGATCGAAAGGATCAGCTGATGAAAGTAATCGTACAACGCGTCAAATCAGCGAGTGTCACTGTGAATCATCAAGTCGTTTCAACCATCCAAAACGGGTATTTATTGCTCATAGGGATGAAACACGATGACGGCATTGAAGAAATCGAATATGTCGCAAGAAAAGTTGCGAAACTCCGAATCTTCGATGATGAAGACGGAAAGATCAACCGTTCGATCCATGATATCGATGGGGAAATTCTCTCGATTTCACAATTCACGGTTTACGGAGATACCTCAGGATCCAATCGACCCAGTTTCACAGAGGCAATGGAATATCAAAAAGCACAGGAATTCTACCATGAATTCAATCGCCTATTGAAGGAAGAATATCAGATTCCCGTCAAAACCGGAGTTTTCGGAGAACACATGGAGGTATCGCTTGTGAATGATGGTCCTGTTACCATCATCATAGAGCGAACCAAAGATTGACTATTACCGATAAATACACTATAATTAAAAATGGATTAAACACTTACACGGAGGGCTATATGGATAAGCAACAAGTCGTATTTCAGAAGATCAAAGAATTGATTGTTCAAGAGTTCACAGCCAAACCTGAAATTGTCACAATGGATGCGTGTTTGGCAAAAGATTTTGGAGTGGATTCCTTGGATGCATTGGAATTGTTCAACGAGATCGAAGGTGAATTTCTCATATCCATCTCGGATGAAGTTGCATTACAAATGAAAACTGTTTTGGACCTCGTAAACTACGTTGTCGAAACAGCAGGCGATTCCTATTTCGAATAAATTGCCGGAAATCCTCTAGTCGGATGTCGTCCTTACATAGAGGGCGACATTTTCAAAAAAAGGAGAATACGAAATGATCAATAAAATCAAAGGTACATATGACATTTTGCCAGATGAAGTCGCAAAATGGCAGGAAATCGAAGATTCGATTCAAAATGTCTCGAAACTATTCAATTTCAAGGAGATCCGAACCCCGATATTCGAATATTCGGAACTCTTCCACAGAGGCGTCGGTGAGACGACTGATATCGTGAAGAAAGAAACCTATGACTTCAAAGACAGAGGGGACCGTTCTGTTACTCTAAGACCGGAAGGAACGGCATCTGTGGTCCGTTCTGTGATTGAAAACAAACTCTATGCTTCCGCAAACCAACCGCTGAAGCTGTATTATCAAGGACCGATGTTTCGATATGAACGTCCGCAAAAGGGGCGGTATCGTCAATTCCGACAATTTGGAGCCGAAGCACTCGGGTCCAATTCACCACTTATCGATGCGGAAATCATCAATTACGCTGCAACCTTCCTGGAAGCATTGCGAATCAAGAACATCACGATCAAGATCAATTCTTTGGGAGATGCCTTGAGCAAAGAGCAGTATAAACGAAAACTCCAAGAATACTTGGAACCGAATATCGAAGAACTATGCAGCGATTGCAACCGCAGGTATAAGGAAAATCCTTTGCGCGTTTTGGATTGCAAAGTAGACAAAGACAATCCGATTTTGAAGGAAGCTCCAAAACCTCTGGACTATCTGACCGAAGAAGCGAAATATCATTTCGAACAGGTGATCGAAGCATTGGATGCGATCGGTCTGAACTATGTGATCGATAAGTCATTGGTCAGAGGTTTGGATTACTATACTCACACGGTATTTGAAATCGATGCCAACAATATGGAAAGTTTGGGAGCCCAAGCCACTTTAGTCGGTGGCGGACGATATAACAATCTGGTGGAATCCTTGGATGGACCGGATATTCCGGCTGTTGGATTTGCTTTTGGTATGGAACGATTGTTATTGGCTTTGGAATCCGTCGACAAACCCGTTGTGGATCCATTCATCCATTGCTTTATGATTGCTTTAGGTGATGAAGTGCAAGGAGATGCCTTGCGAATCGTCAACGATCTACGTCATGGCGGACTCACATGTGACTATGACTTCTTCAATAAAAACCTGAAAGGAAAATTCAAACAAGCGGAACGCTTGAATCCAATGTTCCTTTTGATCTATGGCGAAGAAGAAGCCAAAGACATGGTGGTCAATGTCAAGGATACTCGAAACGGCGTTCAGGAAACGATTCCGCTTGCCAATCTCTACCACTATATTGTCAGCCATATCAATACACAGGGAAGTTCTTGCAGTGGTAACTGCTCGGACTGTGATGAATGTTAGTGATTTTATGGAATGGCTGGCGTCAACGAATTGTTTTATGATATAATGAATAATTGAGGTAAACCATGAAGAAAAGACAAGTTTCGGATGATTCGCTCAATCGCATCATCAAATATCTTGTAATCACATTACTGGGATTCGGGATTATCTTCATAGCCATCCAATTCAGCGATTTCTGGAATTGGATTCTTGCGGCTGTCAAATCTGTCATCGTCCCGATCGGACTTGCATATTTGGCTGCTTTGGTGGTGTTCCCGATTATCAAATATTTGGAGAAAAAAGGAGTCGGACCGCGGTTTTTCTCACTGGGAATCGTTTTTGTTTTGACTGCCGGACTGATTTTTGTGGCCTTCAAATATCTGGCACCGAACATCGCCGATCAAATTACGAATTTCTTCAATCGTGATTTTCAAACGATCATTGTCTATTTCCAAACCGACCTCAGAGACGACTTCATTTTTGGTACGCAGATCTACGATCAAATCGCCAATTATATTGCAGAAACGGATATCATCAATGCGACCTTGGACTCTGCGATTCCAAACTTGATTGCCGGATTGACAAGTTCTTTGATTCCGTTATTGGCAACGATCTTGTTATTGCCGATCCTTTTGATTTTTTATTTATTGGACTACGAGATGATTTCCGAACAAATTCGGACCATCATCCCGCCAAAATACGAAAAAGATGTTGCAGAACTTGGTTCCCGATTGAACCGCACGGTAGGAGCATATCTTCGCGGACAGCTCTCTTTGATGATTATGCTGGGATTTGTAGCGACGATCGCATATCGACTGATTGGTTTGAAATATTATTTGGTCTTCGGGGTCTTGGTCGGTGTGACCAATATCATTCCTTACTTTGGTATGATTATCGCAGCCGTACCTCCGACCATCTATGCGATGATTGCCGGAACCGGACCTGGACCGATTTTGGTTCTTGCTTTAAATGCAGGACTTCAGTTTGTGGAAGGAAACTTCTTACAACCATTCATCATGGGGAAGAACCTGTCTTTGCATCCGATTGTCGTCATTATGTCGATTCTCTTCTTTGGATCCCTGTTCGGAGCGGTTGGAGTCATCTTGGCTTCCCCGATCGCAGCCAGCATTCGGGAGTTCTATCTCTTTATCCGTCAACGTCGAAAAGCCTCTCGCACTCTGGTAACGACAGAGGGTGAGTCTCCATGATCCAAAAAGATCGTCCAAAGATCTATTCCCAATTTGAAATCAACGTGATTCTATTCTACATCAGCATGATCCTATTCACACCGGTAGTGCTGGTACTTACCTATATGTTTGAAATCGATCAAGCTCTGAACATCAACACGTTTATGTTTTGGTTGTTGATTGGCAATGCCGTCTTGATTCTCATCGGATCGATTTGGCTCGCTGCCAGAAAGCAGTTTTTAAAACGAAGAGTGAGACCAACCTATCGTGGCGAATACATCTACATCATGATTTTATTCGTGTTTGCTTTACTGGGATTTGTCGTTTTATACGATTACATGGGTGGAAACCGGGCATATATCGCCAATATCTTGGTGGTTTTGTTTGCGGCTTTCCTATATGCTTTGATTTACTTAGGGAGAAAATACTTCAAATTTGATTATATGAAGAAGAAATAATGGCTGCGAAAAGCGGCCAAATTTTTTAGGAGGGTACCAATGAGATTCGATCGATTCCAACGTTTGGTTGGAGAGAACAACATTGCACTGTTGAGACACCGTAAAGTGGCTGTCTTTGGCCTTGGCGGTGTCGGATCCTTTGTAACGGAAGGCCTTGCGAGGTCGGGAATCGGAACCCTGATTCTCTGTGATTTCGACAAGGTGGACCCGACCAATATCAATCGTCAATTGTTCGCTTTGGATTCCACCGTAGGCAAACTGAAGACGGATGTAGCGGAAGAGCGGATATTGGATATCAATCCGAACGCTACCGTTCTTGCTTTTTCGATTCGTGCGGATGAAGTCTTGATTGACGATATTTTAAACATGAGTCCCGATTTTGTAATCGACGCCATCGATGATGTCGATGCGAAGAGTTATCTGATCAAAACGGCGATTCGAAAAGACATTCCGATCATCTCCGCTATGGGATTCGCAAACAAATTGCATCCAGAGAAAATCGAACTTTCGACATTGGACAAAACCAGTGTCTGTCCGCTTGCCAAAGCGATGCGTAAACGTTTGAAAGAATTGAATGTGACATTGAATGTACCGGTGGTCTATTCGCAGGAAACACCGATCAAAACCGAATCAAACGAGGTACTGGCATCCAGTGCTTATGTTCCTAGCGTTGCGGGGTTGATCATAGCCAGTCATGTAGTCAACAAACTGATAGGAGAAGCAGAATGAAACAAATCATCTTGGCAGGAGGTTGCTTCTGGGGTGTGGAAGCGTATTTTGAACGCGTCAGAGGCATTACAAATACCGTCGTTGGCTATATCGACGGTATGACAGAAGACCCGACATATCAAGAGGTATGTAGTGGCAGCGGTCACGCAGAAGCGGTGACTTTGGAGTACGATGATTCCGTCATCGATTTAACGACCATATTGAAACATTTCTTCCGCATCATCGATCCAACGCAATACAACCGTCAGGGTCATGATATCGGCAAGCAATATCGTTCTGCGATCTATTATGAGACTTTGGAAGACAAACAAATCGCAGAAACCTTTATCAAACAGGTCCAGAAGAATTACGACAAACCGATTCGAACCGTCGTCGTTCCCGCGACCACCTTTTATGAAGCAGAAGAATATCATCAGAAATATCTCGACAAGAATCCTAGCGGATATTGTCATGTGGATTTGAATTTACTCAAGGAGGATCTCGAATGAAACGCGAAAGTTACATCGGTTGGGATGAATATTTCATGGGAGTTGCCAACTTGAGCGCCCATCGCTCCAAAGACGATACCTCACAAGTCGGTGCTTGCATCGTCAACCAAAGAAACCGGATTGTCGGCATCGGGTATAACGGTATGCCGTATGGATGCGACGACAATGAATTTCCATGGACAAGAGAGGGCGGTTTCTTGGAAACCAAATACGCTTACGTGGTTCATGCGGAAGCCAATGCCATCTTGAACTCCAGTACTGATCTGGAAGGATCCAGAATCTATGTGACCTTGTTTCCTTGCAACGAATGTGCGAAACTCATCATTCAATCAGGAATCAAAGAAGTGATCTATTTGGAAGACAAATATCACGATTCGGATGTTTTTAAAGCATCCCGCAAACTATTCAATGCAGCTGGCGTCAAGATGACGCAGCTCGAGCATTATACAGTAAGGATAACAACCAATGAAGGAACTGACAAACCACTATAAGAAATTTATTTTGGTATTGTTATTGCCTTACCTGTTCTTTTTGTTTCTATTGACGGTTCAAATTCCGTTCTCGGTCTATGCACCGGGAGGAATCTCTGAAGTCGAAGATTTGATCCAAATCGATTACAATCAGGATAAGGAAATCAGCGGTACCATTTCTACAACCTATATCATGGCAGTGAATCGCCCCACTTATTTTCTATTCATTCTTGGGACGTTTTCTCCCTATGCATCCATTGCCGTATTACCGACGAGCTTAACGGGCTATACCAATGAGGAAATCGCTCAGATCAGTTATCTGGATAAGGAAACCAGTGTCGACGCTTCGATTATCGTGGCTTATCAAAAAGCACAGGAATCCAATTCCATGATCAACATCGATTACTATGTCAAGATTCTCGTTTTTGGAAAAGCCGAGTATTTGGATCACTATGATGACATTGCCTTTGGAGATGAATTCGTGCAACTTGTAGGAGACGATGAAACTGTGGTCACGACAATTGAGGATATTGCAACCTATACGACAGAGAGCGACTCCTATGACTGGACCTTCCTCAATGCCGATGGAGAAGAGTACACTATAACCTTGTCCAAAGATGAGGAATATGACAAGTTCGGGATTACTTTGAAAACCTATTACATTGTCGACGATGAAACGATCTTTCCAACTTACACTTTGAATTCCTCCAATATCGGTGGACCGAGTGGAGGTTTATTACAGACGCTTGCCATCTACAATCATTTGGTGGATGAAGATTTGACACATGGACTCAAGATTGCCGGAACCGGAACGATTCAATATGATGGTTCGGTCGGGTATATCGGCGGGGTCGAACAAAAAGTCATTACTGCGTATTTGAATCATGTCGATCTGTTCTTCATGCCAAGTTTGGATCCGGACTATGCATATGATAATTACCAACAAGCTCTTGCGGTCTGCGAACAATATGGAATCGAAGCGGATGGATGGTTGATCCCGGTGTCTACTTTTGATGAAGCCATCAACTATTTGGAAGGGTTGGATCTATCATGAAACGCCTTGCGACTTGGAAATCCTTGCGTCAGGAGTATTCACCAAGACAGATTATCGACGCTTTCTTTGGCGGCTTCGTATTTGCGATATTGATCATAGCGCCGGTGATTTTAGCATTGGTGGAATTCATCATGGTCTATATGTATCTATTGACATTGTCTGTGATTCTTATTATAATTGCTTTGTTTGCATTCGTCGCATTACTGCATTGGTTTTGGAGAAAAAGCCTGCTGCTCAAAAAGGCGGACGCATCTACGGATATCAGGAAATTGTTTACCAAAACGACGCTGATCACTTGCGCAGTGATCTTGGTTCTCGGTTTGGTTTTCATCTTTGTCATGATTCCGATTTTATGGGTATAAGGTGACTAACTATTAAAAGTCAAGAGAAATAAAAAAAGAAACAGAAAAAACCTCCAAATTAATAGAATTAGGAGGGAAACAAA
>JAFGQH010000029.1 GCA_016935815.1 Bacilli bacterium
AAAGAATAATTCAACCATATTTTCCCTCCGAATACTACATTAATTATACCTAAAAATCCGTGAATTGTCCATTTTTTTTGACCACTCAAGTAATTTTCGACTCAAACTGCTGTTATGACCGAACGATTTGTTTTACTTGGACGGTTTGATGTGTTTGAATGGTCGCCTTGATGAAACCAAGCAATGCTTTCCTTTTCCGATCAAATCTCTTCGGTTCGCTTTGGTCAAAGCTTCCATAACTAAATCATAGTTTTTGGGGTTTCGATACTGAATCAATGCCCGTTGCATGGCTTTTTCATGTTTCGATTTTGCGACATAGATCGGTTCCAACGTACGTGGGTCGAGACCGGTATGATACATCGTAGTCGCCATCGTGAGTGGGGTTGGATAGAAATCCTGTACTTGTTCTGGATTGTAATTCATATCTCTTACGTATTCTGCCAATATGATGGCGTCTTTCAAGGTGGAACCAGGATGAGAGCTCATCAAATAGGGAACAAGAAATTGGTTTTTGTTCAACGATGCATTGATTTCGTAATAACGCTTCACAAAGCGATCATATAGATTTCGGGTTGGTTTTCCCATCGCTTTCAAGACATCCGGACTGACATGTTCAGGAGCGACTTTGAGTTGTCCTGAGACATGATGTTCCACGAGTTCTTTGAAGAACTCCTCGTTTTTATCATACATCAGGTAATCATAGCGGATCCCGGAACGAATAAAGACTTTCTTGACCCCATCGAGTTCACGTAAGGTTCTCAAGACATCGAGATAATCTTCATGTGTCACAATCAGATTATTACATGTCTCGTATCCGATGCAGGCTTTGTTGGCACAAACACCGTAGGTTTCCTGCTTTTCACAGGCTTTTCGATAGAAGTTGGCGGTTGGTCCACCAACATCATGGATATAGCCTTTAAAATCCTTATCTTGGATGATCTGTTTGGCTTCTTTGACAATCGACTCTTTGGAGCGGGATTGAATGACTCTTCCTTGATGACTGGTAAGGGCGCAAAACGAGCAACCGCCAAAACACCCTCTGTTGGCAGTGATCAAAAATTTGATTTCATCCATTGCGGCGATGTGTCCTTGTTTCTCCAGATCCGGATGAGGCGCTCTCATAAACGGCAGATCATAGACTTCATCCATTTCGAACTCGGTAAGTGGTCTTGTCGGTGGATTCTGAATGACATAAGCAGTTCCATATTGCTCAACCAAAGGTTTCGCGATGATGGAATCTGAATTTTTGTATTGTAACATAAAGCTTTTGGCATATTCGAACCGATTCTTTTGAATGGTTTGAAAGGTTGGTAAGTGAATTGCGTTACTCGGTATGAATGCTGGGTCTTCCGTTTTGACAACGGTTCCTTTTACGTAGGTCAGATATTGCAGATCGAATCCCGATTGCAAAGCTTCTGCCACCTCGACGATTGCGAGTTCGGCCATACCATAGACCAAGATATCAGCATCGGCATCGAGCAGAATACTTTTGTGCACGGAATCGGACCAATAGTCGTAATGACCCATCCGACGCAGCGATGCTTCGACTCCGCCGAGGATAATATTTCCGTTAGGATCGATTTTACGAATCGTTTCTGAATACCTGATAACGGCTCGATCCGGACGTTTACCCATAACACCACCAGGAGTGTAATAATCCTTTTTCCGATGTCTTAATGCCACAGTGTAGTGATTCACCATCGAATCAATGTTACCTGAGGAAACAAGCCAGCCAAGTTTTGGTTTGCCAAATTCCAAGAAATCTTTTGGATTGTTGATATCCGGTTGACTCAAGATACAAACGGAAAATCCATGACGTTCCAATATCCTGGATATGATCGCCGTACCAAAAGAAGGGTGATCGCAATAAGCGTCACCACTGACAAATACAAAATCGGGTTGTTGAATTCCTAGTGCCGTCATTTCTTGTCGGCTGATTGGCAAAAAGCCCATTAAATCACATACTTCCTGCTGAGCGCAACCAATTCTTTTTTCAGTTGCTTATAGTTTGGAGAGAGTTCATCCATATAAAGATAGAACTCTTGTTGATGATCGAATACTTTGAGATGAATCAACTCGTGGATCAGGATGGTCTCGAGATACTTTTCCGGTAATCTCGCCAAGAGTGAATTCAATTTGATGGTTCGTTTTTCGGGAATACAAGAACCAAAACGACTGCTCATCAATTGGGATTTGAAGATAACATTGTCCACGGAAAAGAACGACTTGGTATGTTCTTTCAAAGGAATCATCATCTCGGACACTTTCTCTAGCATCAATTCGCCGCAAATCTGTTCGAGATAATGCGTATCGAAATGATCTTTTTTAAATCCGATCCGAACCGAATCCGAAGTTAATTCATAGTGATTCTTTTTTTCGTTGATGGAATATAGAATCTGGATTTCCCTCCCGAACAATTCCATTTGATTTTCCCGATACAATGGGAGTTTGTTTTTCAACGATTCGCTGTGTTTTAAGATCCGCTCGGAATTCTTTGCGATGAATGTTTCGATCTCTTTGCTGGAAACTCTGCGATTGCAGGTGATGACCAATTTATCATGTCCCGAAAGTCGCAGATACATATTCTTATTGTTTTTGTAAAAAACTTGATAATAGAAAGTCTTATTATCAAGTCTGATCTTATTCATTTAATCCCTCAAGAAACTGGAATACGAAGCGAGTCGTTTTGTTCGCAACTTCTAAAGACGCATTGTGGTACTCTTCGGTTTGTTCTTCCGTGTCGATAACATCAGAGACTCCGCGGATCGATATGAATGGCACCTTGAATTTATAAGCAGTCAAAGCGATTGCCATGCCTTCCATCTCGACACCAAGGATTCGGTCTACATGACGCATAATTCGTTTCAGGTCACCAATTTTGGTGACAAACTTGTCTCCGGATACCAAATTTCCTTGAAGGCATTCATACCCGAGTTTGTCACAGACACTCTTCCCTTTGGCAAGCAGTTTTGGGTCCGTCTTAACAATGAGCGGATCATCTGCCATTTGGCCATATGGAATATCATCAATTTCCGTCAAAGACACATCAAAATAAGCAATTCCTTCCGCAAGGACGATGTCGCCTGTTTTCACCGGGCTCAATCCTCCGGCGATACCGGTATTCAATATCATTCGGACATGATAGTTTTGGATCATCACGGTAGCGGTGATTGCGGCATTGACTTTACCGATACCAGACTTCGCCACGACGACCCGATGTCCATGCAAGGTACCTATATAGAATGTCTTGTCTCCAAAGATGTCGGTTTTCTCGATTGTCATCTCATGGAAATACAAGAACAATTCTTTGTCCATTGCTCCTATGATTCCAATCATGTTACATCACTTCCGATCTCTATTTAAAATCGACAATCTCCACAGACATCTCTTGTCCGTTTTCTGCTTTATAAGGTACTACTTTTCCTTTTTTCTTTCCAATCAAAGCTTTTCCAAGCGGTGATTCGTTGGAAATCTTTCCTTGGAATGGATTGGCTTCTAAGTTACCAACAATAATATATTCCTTGTTTTCCATGATGATTTTCCCATCACGGATGATATTCAAGGTCACTGTTTTTCCGATACCGATAACCTTTGAAGCTCTGTTTTCCTTAATGATTTCCGAATGTTTCAGGATGTTTTCGATTTCCTTGATACGACTCTCGATACGAGCTTGTTCGTCTCTGGCTGCGTCGTAATCCGCATTTTCAGAAAGGTCACCTTGTGATCTCGCTTCCTTCAACGCTTCGAGGTTCTCGTTACGTTTGACGCCTTTGAGATCTTCAAGTTCTTCTTTTAATTGGGCGTAACCGGCTTCTGTCAATTGATAGTTGTTTTCCATGTTCATTCTTGTATACTCTAAATATAAATAGTCTTATTGTTTTTAGAGTATACATTCCTTTCTTTAGGCTTGCTAAGAGAAAACAATAAAA
>JAFGQH010000030.1 GCA_016935815.1 Bacilli bacterium
CACTTTTTGTGATTTTTTATCTATGGTTTTGTATTTTGTATTTAAATATATTATTAGGTATTGACATTTCTTTGAAAGTCAAACCTAGTTACTTCATATGGAGCAGGTAAAGGGAATCGAACCCTCATAGTCAGCTTGGAAGGCTGAAGTTCTACCATTGAACTATACCTGCATTTTGACGCAAAAATATGATAACATAAAACCGTGTCATCTGTCAACCTAATTATTTCTTATTTTTCTCGATTACTCGCAGTTTGGCAGAGTGTGCTCTGTTATTGCGTTCAAGCTCTTCTTCTGAAGCTGTAATAACCTTACGATTGACCAATGTGATTTCAGGATCCTCATTCACCAAAATCGGAACACCTTCTGGAATATCGATGGTAGAATGATTGCGGAAAATCTGCTTAACAATCCGGTCTTCCAAAGAATGGAACGTAATCACAGCTAGTCGGCCATGCGGTTTGAGCAAAGTAATAGCATCTTCCAATGCTTGCGTTAAAACATTGAGTTCATCGTTGACAGCGATACGCAACGCTTGAAATGTTTTTTTAGCCGGATGCCCTTTTTTGGAAAGTTCTTTCATCGGCATTGAATGTTTGATGATATCGACCAATTCAAATGTCGTTTGAATCGGATGGTTCTTTCTGGCTTTGACGATATTTTTCGCAATGCTTCTGGAGAATTTCTCTTCTCCATATCGAAACAGGATATCGGCGATATCTTGTTCAGGATAGGTGTTCAAGATGACTTTTGCGGTCAGATTGTTTTCAATATCCATACGCATATCTAAATCATTGTCAGCGTTATAAGAGAATCCACGTTCCGGAATATCAAATTGAAACGAGGAAACACCAAGATCGAAAAGGATACCGTCCACTTTTGTTACTCCGAGTTCTTTCAACCTTGCTTTTGCATTGACAAAATTATCTCGAATGATTCGGAAATTCCCATATTCTGCGAGACGCTCCCCAGCTTTTTTAATGGCGAAATCATCCTGATCAAAACCATACAAAAAACCGTTCGGAATCCGTTTAATGATTTCGTACGAGTGTCCGGCACCACCTAAGGTCATATCGACATAGATGCCTTTATCCTTGATGTTCAGATTTTCAATGACTTCTTGTAGCATCACGGGGATGTGTTTGTTCATTTTGTTCACCACATTCATTATATCATATTCAGGCAAAAGAAAAACGTTGATTATATCAACGTATCTTTTTCTTTTATTCTGCAGATTCTTCTTTTTCCGGTTTTGGTTCTACTACCAATTTACCTTTGTAGTAACCGCATTTCTTGCATACTGTATGACTCAAAGTCATTTCACCGCAATTTGGGCACACTGCCATAGTCGGAGCTTGCAATTTGAAATGTGTTCTTCTTTTTCTTTTTTGCGACTTACTAATCTTTCTGAATGGTACAGCCATGTCTATTCCTCCTCTTTGATATATTTCGCAAATGGGCTTGTCGCCATCCGTTCCTCTTCATCCATTTCGTAGATATCTTCGCGGTACTCCTCCATTGCTTGAGGGCTATAAACCTTCATTGGTTTTTCCACGAGGATCTCTGAGAAAATGTATTGGTCCAGATCGATTGTGATTCCATCGATAACATGGGTATCATCATCGATATAGACAAGAGAGAAACCGATATGAGATGTAAAATTTAGTTTGACGGGAACTTCTTTCAAAGTCAAAGCGCAAAGCATCGTCAGAGTCGTTTCGATATGCAATTGGAAATCAAAAACCTCTTCAATATCGTCGTAAGTGTAATCCCCTGTAACTAGAGTATCACCGATACCGACAAGGTCTTCCAGTTCTTCTGTCAGAAAACGGCTCAATTGTAATGTCGTTTCAATGGTGTTATCGCTTTTCGCTTTCTTGATCAGTTCTTGAATTGTCCATTTCAATTCCATCACCTCATCACAGCAAATCAATTATACTTTTTTTTATCTTCAAAGTCAAGGAAAATATACAGAGGATTACTGGCTGTTTCTTGGTTTTCGTTCAATTTGTTTTGACTTCGAAAACAAATGCGTTATAATATGTAATGGGTTATGGAAAAGAGGAAATAAAATGAGTAAAATATCTGATATCAAAGAGAAGATCAAAAGCATAAAGGATCCCGTTTCAAACTTGAGTTTTCAAGAGAGTTCGGCAATCAAACATGTCGGTATCGACGAAGAGTCAAATACCGTAATGTTCGTTGTCGAAGTAGAGAAGAAAAACCCTGATGTGATGAAAGAACTGACAAGAGAAATCGCAAAGGTTGTCAAGATCGATATGGGCTATAAAGGAATCAAGATCGATTTCGTAGAGAAAAAGGTCGAGAAATCCGGTCCCAAGACCATCTTGATCGCTTCTGGCAAAGGTGGTGTAGGGAAATCCACCGTTACTGCCAATCTTGCTTACGCTATGATGCGACTGGGCAAACGAATCGCAATCATCGACGCTGATGTTTACGGTGCGAACATGCCTAAAATTCTTGGTGGTACAGGGCATCAATTGTTGGGAAACAAAGATGGCAAAATATATCCGTTTGAAAAAGATGGAATCCAAATGGTTTCCACAGAATATCTGGTCGAAAAGAACAGAGCTTTATTGTTAAGAGGTCCGATGTTGAACAAAGTATTGAAACTCTTCTTTGAAGATACTCTATGGACTGGCGAAATCGACTATTTCCTTGTGGATCTCCCACCAGGTACAGGAGATATCATGCTCGATATGAGAACATTCATTGATGACGCAAAAATGGTTTTGGTCACCACTCCACAAGCAAATGCTTCTCATATCGCAATCAAAGCCGGATACGCAGCCAAAGATCTTGGTCATGAAATCCTAGGTGTGATTGAAAACATGTCATACTATGAAATCCAAGGTGAAAAACATTACATCTTCGGTCAAGGCGGAGGCAAGGAAGTTGCAGACGAATTGATGGTCGAATTGTTGGAACAATTACCAATCGTTCCAAGTAATACAAGCATTTATTCTGAGAGTGATATCGCCGGAATTCATTACTTGAATCTTGCTCATCAAATCATGAAATTGGTAAAATAAATATAAATAAAACGACTTCAAGAAAGTCGTTTTTTTATTTGTGACGGTTCAAATAAGTTGCTGTATCCACAACCGTTGCATATAGATTGAATTGCTTATTATAATGGTAACATAACGTCTCTTTTTCAATCTCGCTGTCAAAAGTGTTGTGAGCATCCGAAAGCACGATTGTTTCATAGCCCAGAAAGTGGGCTGTTTTTACTGTGGCGTCAATACAGTACTCTGTTTGAAATCCTATAATCACAACTCGCCCAACCCCAGATGCTTGCAGTTTATCATGCAGATCTGTCTTGTAAAAAGCACTGTGATGATATTTTTCGATTACTTGATCGTTTCTGATGTGAAGAAATTCAGATAGTTCTGAAGATTTCTCCTTTGGATCGAATTCACTTCCTTCTTCCAAGTGACGAAGATAGAAGATTTGCTCAGAATTCTCAGCATCCTTGATCACGAGATTGATGTTGTTCAAAGTGTCCATTATATGTGGGTCGAGATTCATTGTCAGAGCGTTCTGAACATCAATAACCAAAACTGCTTCTTTCATAGTTGATACCTCCACCTTCATTATACCACTAAATCTCAAAGGTGATCGTGTAATGCTTATGAGGTTTTCTTGTTGGATAATATCATTTTCTTTTTAAAATCTTCTGTTTTCACACGATATATCAAAGCATTCTTATATTGATTTTTCGATTGTAAAATATCAGAAATCCGATCGGCTATTTTTTTGTAGAAATATAAGTTCTGGAGGCTCTCGGTATATGGCAGCATGTAGTTCGCAAGATAATCCTTTAGGAACATGGTTTCTTTCTGTTCAATCAAACGAAGCAAGTTGACATAATCGATTTTTGCATCCAATTGATAATGCATATCACTCAATAATTGTTTGTGTTTTCTGTAATTTTCTTTGTCTTTTGTGTTCAAAAAAAACAAAGCTTTTAAAAAGAGACCATCTAAATAATAAGGGCTTTCTTCATGCAGCTGATCAAGATATCGAAGTGGCTCTGGCGCAACTTCTGAAAGCATGATCAAATATAGGTTTCGTTGATTCGGCATCAACTGATCGATCATTTTATCTCGGACAAACATCTCTTCTCCAGAGTTTTCATAGATTTTGAATAAATTGGAATACATCATTGATTCCATCAAGCGGCTACAATTATTATGATGGAAGAATATATCGGCGGCGACTGCTAATCCTTCTCTCGATTTGTTGAAGAGATGCAGATTACCATATATAATAAATCTTAAATAACTGTACAAAGCATATAATGGTTCGTTGTTTCGAAGTTTATCTGAAATAGACTCGTACATCAAACGAGCAGAAATATAATCATGAATACCGACATTGTAAAAACATCCATACATCATGAAGATTGCGAATCCATATTCTTCTAAAGTGTCTATATAGCGATACATATCATCGTAAATTTGTTTTGCTTTATGATATTCTCCTTTCAAAACAAAATAGCCCAATCGTACAACAAAAATCAATACCCCATAATCGTATTCATCGAGTTCCTGGATTAGCTTCTCATACGAAGATATATCTTTGAAAAAGAAATACTCATAAGAGCGCTCTAAACTTTCCACCATCATTTCTGGAAAGCCAATTCTGTCAGTTTCGATTCCCATTCGTTCCATCAACATGTAGAGTTGCTCTTTGTTGGCAGCGATTTTGTTATTCTCAATTTTAGAGATATAGGTGTTGGAACAGATTCCCTTCGCTAGAGCTTCTTGAGTCAAACTTTGATCGATTCTAGTCCGTTTGATCTTCTCCCCCATACCTCGATAATAGAAATCATACAATTCTTCTCTTCTTTTTATGATTTTGAGTTGTAGGTTAAAATCCATAATAATCCCCCTGAAGTAGTTCGTTCATTTTTCTTTCGTAAACATTATACATAGATTTTTCTGAAATGCAAATATTTTCTTGTTGAAAAATTTACGGATGAATCATATGTATACAGAATTAATCCCTATTTTTAGACAAAAAAACCAGTCCGTTAGAGGACTGGCATTTTACAATATTGTAGGATTGGACATTCTTTGCAATTCGGTTTCTTTGCTTTACAGAAATATCTTCCAAAAAAGATTAACTTATGATGGAGATTGATCCAAAGTGATTCATCATAGAGTTTCATCAACTTTTTTTCTATCGTTTCTGGACTATCTCCTTGCTTGGCGAATCCCAAACGAATCGATACTCTGGAAACATGCGTGTCTACTGCAATTCTAGGGACATGATGAAATTCAGCCAGATAGACATTGGCAGTCTTACGGCCGACTCCAGGAAGAGATTCCAAAGCGCTCTGGTCTGCGGGTATTTTTCCTTGATATTGTTCAACAATAATAGATGCCATCGTCTTCACATTCTTCGTTTTGTTACGAAATAGGCCGATTCTGCGGATTGCATGTTCCAGATCTGCCAATGGTGCTTCGGCAAATTCTTGTACACTATGATATTGTTCGAACAATCTTTCGGTAACTGCATTGACCGCCTGATCGGTCGTTTGTGCTGATAGCATGATAGCGATCAACAATTCGTAATCTTTTCGATAGTTCAATTCACAACGAGCCTGAGGATAGAGTTTTGAAATCTCGTCGAATATGAACATCGGGATATCTACTGTTGTTCCCATGAATCAAAGAATGCTTTCAACGCTTCGGATTTTTCTGGTTTGTATTGTTTTTTGGATTTGGTCATGTTCTTGCTGCGTTTGAGCAGTACGCCATCGACATAACTGAGTGTCGATTTGTTTGCTTTGACTGCATCCAAAATCGATTTTTTAATCAAATCCAAAGAGTACTTGTCCTCATTCACCCATTTTTGGATCAATTCGATTTCCAATGGTTTCAATTGTTTTTGGAATTGCTGCTCAATAATATCAACGATTTCTTCTTCCACCGTTGCATATATTTTGTCGTTGTTGACAATATTATTCTTAATATTGGTACGATACACGTCAATCAATTTATGGACTGTATTGTCTAAACTGAAGTCTTCTGATTCTTTATCATTTTCTTGCTTCACAATGCGAATCGTCAGATACTGTTTTGTGATCAGATTGTCTAATGTCGTAAAGACTTTGTCTTCCGATATAGTCAGTTTTTTAACAATTTTAGAAGGAGAAATCACCGTTTCCCCTGTTTTTCTTTGTTTATGCAATTCAATCAACAAAAACGCTTCGATTTCAGTCAAACCGATTTTCTTGTAATTCTGCAAAAGGAGTTTATCGAAATCGATAATCTCGTCTTCAATCATTTGTTTGATGATTGCATAATCCATATATTCTTGTATACTCTAAATATAAATAGTCTTATTGTTTTTAGAGTATACATTCCTTTCTTTAGGCTTGCTAAGAGAAAACAATAAAA
>JAFGQH010000031.1 GCA_016935815.1 Bacilli bacterium
AGGAGGAGCAAATGAAAGAATACGTGTTAGCGATCGACCAAGGAACCACTAGCACGCGTGTGATCCTCTTCGACAAGCAATCCAAGATCAAGTCGATTGTCAATGAAGAGATCACACAGTATTATCCCAAACCCGGTTGGGTGGAACAGGATGCAGAAGAAATCTGGTACTCAGTGACAACAACGATCAACGAATCGTTGGTGAAGAACAATATCAATCCAAACCAGATCAAAGCCATCGGTATTACAAATCAAAGAGAAACCACCGTCGTTTGGGACAAGGAGACGGGAAAACCGATCTATCATGCCATCGTCTGGCAATCTCGTCAAACCAGTGGCATCTGTGATGAACTAGAAGAAAAAGGATTCTCCGACTTGTTTCACGAGAAAACCGGACTTCTCATCGATGCCTATTTCTCGGGAACCAAGATCAAATGGATCCTGGACAATGTCAAAGGTGCAAGAGAGAAAGCAAATGCGGGGAAACTGGCATTCGGAACCATCGATTCCTGGCTGATCTACAAACTGACGGGATCCGTCCACAAAACCGATGTATCCAATGCATCCAGAACCTTGCTCTACAACATCCACACGTTGGAATGGGATGAGGAACTATTAAAGATCCTCGATATTCCCAAGTCGATGCTGCCGGAAGTCTGTGATTCATCGGGGAACTTCGGAATGACCCAAAAGAGTCATTTCTTTGGAGAATCCGTACCGATTACAGGAGTTGCCGGTGACCAACAAGCTTCCTTGTTCGGACAACTCTGTTGTGAAGAAGGAATGGTGAACAGCACGTATGGTACCGGCTGTTTTGTTTTGATGAATACCGGAACTGAAGTCGTAGAATCCAAAAACGGGATGTTGTCAACCATCGCCTGGAAAATCGGTGAGGACGTGAAGTATGCCTTAGAAGGAAGTGTCTTTGTAGGCGGGTCTTGTATCCAGTGGTTACGAGACGGTCTCAAAATCATTCATTCGGCAGATGAAACCGAACAATTGGCGAAACGCTTAAAATCCAATGAGGGAGTTTATTTTGTTCCTGCATTTGTAGGACTTGGGACTCCACATTGGGACAGTGATGCCAAAGGAGCGATCTTCGGCTTGACTAGAGGAACCGATGAAAAAGCCATTGCACGTGCAGCCTTGGAATCGATCTGTTTCCAAGTCGCTGACGTCTTGAAAGCGATGGAGAAAGATTGTGGGATTCCAATTCCATTGCTGAAGACAAACGGAGGTGCAACCAGAAACAACTATCTGATGCAGTTCCAATCCGATATCCTGAATTTGGATGTCTTGCGATCCAAGATCATGGAGACGACCGCATTGGGTGCAGCCTACTTGGCTGGACTTGCAGTTGGTTTCTGGAAAGACAAAGAAGAAATCTCGTTACATCGAGAAGATGATTTCAAGTTCAAAGCGAATATGCAAGAATCACTAAGAACAAGACTGTTCCATGAATGGAACGTCGCAGTAGAAGCGACCAAACAATTCAAAATTTAATCGAAAACAGGCCATATAAAATAAATCTTTGAACTTTAAATTATTTAATATTCAAAATATTGTGGCCATGTTGACAAGATTTTTCCTTAGTGTTATAATGACCCAGTATTCGAGGGTTGTGTAATGCTTGGAAAATATAATGTAGCGCTAAGAGGATAGAGCGAAAGCGGAAGAAGCATGGTAATGCGTTTTTGTTTTTGTTCTTTTTATTTTGCAAAAACATTGCATCACAGATCTGGTATGTAGGAAACCTTTGTTTCCTGAAACGCTGTTTCATCACGATTGCTAGACGTGATAGAAACAACATCTGTATGTCTTTTTACAATTAAAAAATATAACTATTTTGAAAGGGGTAAAGAAATGTTTAAAAAGTTATTGAAACCCGTTAACCTTCTCATTGCACTTTTGATCGTTATCGTGGTTTCCAGTTTTGCCGCTAGTTTGGTACAAAACTCGTTTTTCTCAGTGAATGTATCACGAGTAACCATTAGTACTGACCGTGCAAACGGCGAATTGGCAGGTTATTTGTATTTACCTAACAGTGTCGATGCCACAAATCCTGCACCTGCTGTTGTTTTGACCCATGGGTATCTCAACAACAAAGAAATGCAAGAGATTGGTGCCATCGAGCTTTCCAGAAGAGGATATGTTGTTCTGGCGATCGATATGTACGATCATGGTGATTCCACTTGGGACACTCCAGCAGCGTTCAACTTCTATGTGTACTCGCTCTACGATGCAGTCCAATGGATCTATGATCAGGACTATGTATTGAAAGATGCGAATGGTAACGGTATGATCGGTGTTTCCGGTCACTCTATGGGTGGTTTCTCATCCGAATGTGCTGCTATCCTTGATGAAATGGATTTCGCAACCAATGGATTCCGTAAAATCACAACTGTTTTAGCAGTTGGTTCTGACTTCCGTTACACACCATTCCCTAACCCAACATCTTATTTCCAGACAAGAAGTGTTGGTATGATCGCTGCCCATTATGACCAATTCTTCTTTGACAACGATCCGGTTGTTCCTGGTCAAAGTGTCGTTTACAAGGACTTCGTGTCTGATCCTGTCGGACTCGCTTTCTTAGGTAGAAGCGATACTGCAAGTGCAGGATACTATTATTTGGTCGATGGTGGACAACGTGTCATCTATACACCAGATGAAACGCATCCAAATAACACTTGGTCTTTGGAATCCGGAGGTTACACCATCGAATTCTTCGAAAGAGCATTTACTTATCAATTGAATCTTTCCGGTTTGAACACGCTTGATTCTTATGGTGTCACTACCGGTACTACAGGACAAGTATGGTGGTTGAAAGAAGGATTTACATTGATCGCTTTGTTGGCTTTGATCGCTTTGATCTTCCCAGTGTTCTCACTTGTAAGTTCTGCACCGATTTTGAAGAAAGTCTATCCAGAAGAAGCTGCTTTGGTTCCTGAATTCAAACCAAACCGCAGTTTAAGCAATTTCTTATTGAAAGGTGGAGTCGTCCTCTTTGGATTCCTGTTGGCAACCTTCGTTGTCAAATCCTTGATGGATCGTTCCGCAGCGACTTTGGATGTCTTTGTCATCTTCAACTGGGTGGTATTCGCAGTCGCAGTCGCAGCACTTGCTGGTGCTTGGTTGTTGGTACTGTTGAAGAAAAACCCATTCAGCGATATCGAAGATGTCAAGAAATTCGCTTTGAAGGTCACTTATTATGGAGTCGCTTTGGTCGTTGTATCCTTGGCATTCCGTTGGTTGTTGGTCAACGCAGCTACCGTTGCGAATCCAACCGACCACTATTGGAGCGCACCTTCCGTTAATACCATCGTCTTCTGGGCATTGGGTAGTGGCGGATTCATCTTGTTGATCACTTTGCTTTCTGGATTCGTATTCAACTTCAAATCCGAAGAAAAGAATCCATTCGGTTTGAAAGCAACACCAATCCAATTGGTATTCAGTTTGATCAACGCAGTTGTTTTAGTCGCTTTGATTCTGTTTGTAGTCGCAGTCATCGGTTGGGTATTCATTACTGATTTCCGTTTCTACACTTATGCAATCCAAATCTTCAATTCCCAACAATTCGTTGCGGCTTGGAGATACATTCCATTGTTCTTGGTATATTACTTCGCAGCCGGAATCTCGGTCTTCGTCAATACCAAGAATGTCAAGGGATGGCTTGGTGACTTGTTTGCAGCTTTGATATTGGCTGGTCCGGTCGTATTATTCTTGATCATCCAATATGTTCCATTGTTCTCTGATGGAACGGCATTCTATCCAACCTTCTCTTTGAGCGCGATTTTGGCAGTTGGTTTGGTACCGACTTTGTCATTCGCAGCAATCATCATGAGACGTTTCGCTCTCAAAACAGGAAACATTTGGACCGGTGTATTCTTCACCACAATGTTCTTCACATTAATCACCTTAGCCAATACTGTAGTTTATTTGTTGGCTGTGGCTTGATATTAGGAAACAGTGAAAAGCCTTCAATCAGTTTGAAGGCTTTTCTTTTTGTCTTTCATAGACATCACAGAGTAAATGAGATATAATGAAATCAGGTATTGCATTGGAGGTTTTTATGAAACGAGGATTGAAAGCGGGTATTTTTGGAATTATCGTATTTCTTTTCGTTTTTGGTGTATTGTTCGCAGTTAGTCCAAACATTGGAGTCGTTTCGGCCATCGCTGGCATATTCTTATTTGTAATGATCTTTATCATCGGAGTATTGGCTCTGATACGATCGATTCAATCCCAGCAACAGAATTCCCCATATTCTTCCAATAAGAATTATGAAGGAACAAACAATTTCAAACCATGTGTCAAGTGCAAACAACTCATCGATCTCGACTATGAGTACTGTCCGAAATGTGGAGCATCTCAGAAAAATACGATCATCTGCGAGTACTGCGGTCATGAAAACCCTGCAGGGAACGCATTGTGTGAGAATTGCAACGGATTTTTGTAAGAAATCAACCGAATATCCAATATGAGATCAAGACCAAGAATTTGGTCTTTTTTTTATGAATCAATAAACATTTATGAATTTTCATTGTTATATTGACAATAAATATATAAATGCTATAATTTAATATAATAGGCGACATAATATGTCGCATACGCATATGGCATTTCTAAGTGATAGTTGTTTGAACGCTTGAGAACTCCAAAGATGTATCGCAACGATTGCCTTCACAACCCAACCAACCGTGATAAAAACTGCTAGAAATAGCGTTTTATAGTAACTTATTTTTGAAATGTCTTATCAGGGGGTGGTTGCATTGAAGGTTTAGTTTGTGATTTTTTTTGATGAAAACTATTTGAAAGGAGAGAAAAATGAAGAAAATAGTTTTAGTCTTGTTTTTATCTATCGGAGTCATGATTTCGATTCAGTCATTTACGGTACATGCGGATACGAATCCAATTATCGAAGATGTTTATTCACCTTACTTCACATCATCCATGATCCCATCTGGATATTCGCATATCGGATACATGTATGATTATACGGAAACATCATCACTCAAAACCAAAACCTATGTCGATTTGATGGTGTATTCAAAAATCCTTGTTCGTTATCAAGCAATTCTGGGAACCATACAGGTAGCCACGCAATTCAACGATGATGATTGGAGTTTATACATGAATGATGGTGGTTTACTGGAAATAAACAACTACTACCATGATAGTTTTGTGATAACCAAAACACTCGGTTTCTATTTGGACTTCACTATCAATGATTTGACGGCGTCCTATCAATTTCTTGAATTAGGGCATTATTATGAAGAGACTTCTTCGTATCAAGGGCATGTTGTTATTGATTATTCACAAGTCTCAGATCCGGAGATTGTGATGACGATTTATAGTTTAAGTGCAAAAATGGCCGAAAAAAGAACAGTATGTACTTCTGAGAGAAGTTGGTCATGGACCAAATTCGCTTATATATGGTCCAGCTATTCTTGCTCTACAGGAAGCACACAATATTCTACCTATCGATTAGGATATGATGAGTATTTCACGTCTGTGAATTTACCTTTTAAATCAGGATATTATCTGATCAGCAAAAAGGATGGATACTCATTCACCTATTTCACTTATTATTAAGGGGGTAGGATTATGAAAAAAATAATGAGTATTGCGCTTATCGCGCTATTTGCTTTATTAATGTATGATTTGAATACAGTGAGAGCTGCAGATGACGGGGAATACGGAGAGCCGATCAATGATTATACGATTGTGGATCAAATTGCTGGAACGCCGGTCAATAACAGAATCCTAGGAAATGGTACCATTGTTACGAAATACTATACCTATTATGCATATGATGAATTGGGAATCAAATTCCTGGGTTTGGCAAATAATCGCTTTACGACCAATCCGGTTGTAACGGGAGCGTTTGAACAGGTTTATGTTTGGAGCACCGAATATACGATGTCCAATAGCATCGGATATTCTGTGATTGATGGAGCCAGTGTTAGTCTGAGACTCGAATATACCGAGACAGAAACATATACATTATTCATTGGTGACTCTGCAACATTCATCACTTCAACCAATCGATATTCGCATAATGTTGGATACTTCAGTATCAATATCAGACTCAGAGAACGAGTTTGTACTGTTACAGATTCTTATGTGTTTTATGCAAAAACAGGTACTGATGTTGATGTCAGCTATACAACAAGAGATTTCAGTGTTGACATCGAGATGGCACCGGTATATGAAAATAGCTTTTTATCACTATATTATGATATGTGTACCTATAATCCGGTGACGGATACGGTTACCTACACTTATTATGCGTCTCGCATCTATAAAGGGGATTATATGTCATACTTACCACCATCCATTAAAGGATACTATTTTACTATTTAAGGCGGTTTATAAATGTACATAAGATTGGCAATTGAAAGAATCAAAAGCAACCTAAGAACTTACATCATCAATTTCCTTGGAATTGTCTTTTCCATCGCTTTGGGTTTGGTTTTGCTGGGATATTATAGTTCACATAGAAGTAGTATCGACCAACAGCTATTGTTTTCAGAAACTGCAATATTGATTCGTGATCAGACCAGCGTTTCAGATCAGGAACAAATCAATAACGCGATGGATGAAACGGGAATCGATTATGTATTGATAAATACAGGCAGCCTGTCCGCAAGCGGATCTGGTCAATCTGTAATTATCAATTATTATGACAATGATCCGGTTATATTTGGTGCACTTTCCTATGACTATGATGTTCAGAAATATACCGTGGAAGACGTAGACTATCTCTATGGGGGATTTTGGAACAGCACTTCAAACGACCCGATTATCGTAGATGAATATACGGCCATAGCGACGTTTGGTATGATAAATGTCGTGGGATATCAGATCAATGTCCTGAATGACAATTATACAATTGTCGGGGTGATTTCAAATACCTCTCAAAGAGCAGGAGAATATGATCGTTGTGTGGCATCAGGAGACAATTGTTTCTTGGCTGACACACCTTCCAATGTATATCTTCCATATGATGAAAGCACTATGCAAACGGATTATCGAATCGGGAAATTGACTTCCAAGGAGCAGCTGGAAACACTCCTATCGAATCTGACTGAATCGGGAACAATCAATCTTGGTCTTGCCGACAAAATCATTTATCGAGATCAAGTCATTGAAGCCCTTGTTGGGGCTTCCGAGTTGTTTTATACGGCTTTGATATTTGTTTCCTCCGTTGTGATATTCCTAGGCTTGATGAACCTGATCAACACATACTCTTTCACAACACTGCATAATCTGAAACAAAGAAAGCGATTAACCTATCTTGGATATTCGGATGGAAACATCTTCTTTTTGGATTTCACAGAAGGAGTGATCGTTGGATTCGGAGTTTCGTTGGTTTCTTGTTTGATTTCCCTGATCATTTTGATCTTGGTATTATTAGGGGCGGGACTACTCCGATATTTTGATTTAGGATATTTCTTGAAGATGGTTGCGATTGTTTTAGTAGGATTGCCAATCTTAATGGCATTTCTAAAGTCTACTCTTGGGTATATCATTCATATTGTATTCCGGAAAAAAAGAGGTTTGGAAGGTGATATCAGTGATCTTTAGACAACGATTATACAAACTTCGGTTTTTCCGATACTTCTTTACTGTATTCGGTATTGCTCTAGCATTGACTTTGCTGGTGTTCTCCCTTCATTTCACCCGTTCGATTCAGAACATGTTGGAGGAATCTGTAGCGCTTGACACAGGGGAATATCATGTGTATTACAATGATTCCAGATTTATCAATACACAACGGGAATTCTATCAATCCCTGAAGAACAAATTTGGAGATGTCGTACCAATATATGAGGACCGCTTAAGTATTGAATTCAATAGTTCTACGGAAGGAATCACGGCCTTTGTAACACCGGTGATTTCATCCCTTGATAAGGTGTACTACGAAAATGAGATACAGCGAGTTGCACTGAATAAAATAAATGACGTTTCAGGGGTTTATATCGCGACATCGATTTATAACCAACTGACCGAACAAACCAATATAAGAATAAATGGTATTTTGATTCCTATCACTGGAACCTTCAGTTCGGAAGAAGATGGAGTCTATGGAATCATCATTCCCGAAACTCTGTACGTCGAGCAATTAAACGATGAATTTTATGTCGATGTGGATGGAAATCTGAAAGCACCGTATAGCCGGTACTTCATACAAACTTCTTTGGATCAAGAAACGACAATCGACTTCATCACCAATTTGTATTTTGATCCTGTTCCTGGCGGAGAATTCATCGATACCCATGAAGAACTCGTTACCGAAAAAACAAATGCATTGTTTCCTTTCGGGACATTCGTCTATGTGCTTGTAGGACTTGTTGGGGCGGTTTCGATCCTCAATCTCGCCAACAGTATCCACTTTAGCATCATTGAACGAAAAAAGGTGAATATGGTACTCTTGACATTGGGAATGACTCACCGGGATTTCTATCTTTCCTATATCAAGGAATACGCCGTAGTTGCCTTGATGTCAAGTTTGGTATCTATTGTACTTGGTATGATTGTTGCGGCAGTTGTAGTACAAAAGAATGCGGACCTTGATTTTGCCTTTCTGAGTATATCTGAATACTTGGGAATCATTCTCTTGACTATTGTGATATCAGTTATTTATACAGCTATCATCATCGGTTTTGTCAAACGCGATCGTTTGACAACCAACGTGATGGAATAAGGAGGAAAAGCAATGATTACACTAGATGGTATCTATCTGTCCTATGACAATGAAAAAACATATATTCTGAACAACTTGTCAATTAGTATTAACAAAGGTGATTTCATCGCTATCGTTGGAGAATCCGGTGCCGGAAAAACATCCCTGATCAATATCTTGTCAGGAATCTTAAAACCGTCTAAAGGAAAATATGTCTTCAACAATACAAACATTGAAAAACTGAGCGACGGAGAAACGGCTCGATTCCGAAATCAAACTGTCGGGGTTGTCTTTCAAAACTACAACCTCTTATATGATGCATCGGTGAAAACGAATATTCTCCTTCCCGCATATATCAAACGAAGGAAAACAAAACAAAAAGAAGAGGTCAATCTGGACGCAACCGAATTATATGAAAGTCTCGGCATCACCAAATTACTGGATAAATATCCGACCGATCTATCCGGAGGGGAACAACAGCGAGTCGCCTTTGCCAGGGCTGTTATCAATCAACCGGAATTGTTGATAGCTGATGAGCCGACAGGAAATTTGGATGAAAGAAACACGAGCAAGATATTCGATCTTTTAAAAGGATTCAACGAATCGGGTATGACTGTGGTTGTCGTGACACACGACAGACAATTTGCAAACCAGTTCAATAGAGTATATCTATTGGACAAAGGGAAATTAAAATTGCAGAAGAAGGGATAAACAAGGGTAGAATTACCCTTTTTTATTTTGATATCATAAGCATAATGCTACAACAATTGAATCATTTTGATATAATAGAATTACAGAGGTATACTATGCCAATCCTTATTTTATCGACAACGGATCCCTATTTGAATCTAGCGACAGAAGAGGTTTTATTCCGAAACTTTGTGGAGGAAGAAGACTTGTTTTTGCTATGGCAAAGCAAACCTGCTTTCATCATTGGCAGAAACCAGAATCCATATTTGGAAATCGATCCAAGATATCGCAAGGATATCCCTGTGATCCGGAGAATCTCAGGAGGTGGAACCATCTATTCCGATATGGGGACCTTGAATTTCTCCTATATCACCAATGATTTCAAATCCAAGGTCAACAATTATCAATACTTTCTAGAACCGATTATCGAAGCCTTGCGATCATATGGGTTGGAAGTTTCGTTCCAACCGAAATCACACTTATTCCTTAAGAATGCCAAAATATCAGGAAATGCACAAGCATTTCAGAACAACGTATTGTTACATCATGGTACTTTGCTTTATGATACGAATCTCGATATCATTAAAGATGCCTTGATTGCCTATAATCCGGATTCCTCTGGACATCAGATTTCTTCCAATAAACAATGGGTTGTAAATCTGAAGGAATATCTTCCAGATCGAGTTTCTATCGACGATATCAAGAAAAGCATCATATCCTCTGTGAAAAAAGGGATGGAGATATCCAATAGAATCTTTGTGCTAAGTGAAAACGATCAGATGGATATCGTAAGACTCGCGAATGAGAAATACAAATCCTGGAACTGGAATTATGGAAAAACACAATTGTTCGATCAACATATCATATATGGAGGAGAAGAATTCCTGGTCACAATTGATAAAGGAATCATCATCAATACTTCTCCATACAAAGAATCATGGATTGGTAAGAAATACGATGCAATCGAAAAATAACAAAAAAAGAGTCATACAATTGTATGGCTCTTTGATTTGTATGTAGTTATTCAATCACAGTGTTGAATTCATCTCTCTTGATTTTAACAAATACCGCTATAACACCTATCAACCCGAACAATGCAGACATTGCCAACATTTCATAGAAGATATCGCGTAATTCTTGGAATGACAATACATCCGCGAATGAGACTCCGTATTGGATTGCGATGAATTCGATGATTCCGAAGTTGGATAGAATTACAACTGCCAAAGTGATGGCGCTAAGAATATATTTGGTGGATTTAACCGCATGGCCTCCACCCATTTGGAATCCTTTGTATGCGGCAAATCCCGTAATGATCGTCAATAAACCGATATACCAGCCAAACCAAACTCCGATTGCATAAGGGATAACCCCGATGACCGCACCGATAATCCCTGCGACATAACTCTTCATGCCATTCGGTTCGCCTTCGATCTCTTTTTTCGTTTCTTCATGTTTGCGAATCGCTTCTTGCTTGCATCTGTCATGAGCTGGGAATTTGATACCATTGATATACGTAAAAGTATCCGATTCTTCTTCATTACAGTAAACACAAGTTGTTTTCGGAGTCAAGCCTAATTCTTGGAACTCTTTGATTAAAAGGTCGAGGATATTGATTACGTGCTCCGATTTGATCTGTTTGAACATTTCGTTGAGTCTTGCACTGAACATGTGTTTCTCTACTGCGAAATCGATGAAGCGCAATTCTTTCTTGTTTGCGACGACATAGTTCTGTAACATTCCTGCAGCTTCAGCCGATACCGGTTCTAAAGGAATCGATAATAATTTGAAGTTGTTTTGCGAATTCGTGTAGCTGACGTTTTGACTTAATGTCACTTGAAATCCTTTGTATACACCATATGCGGTATTTTTGTTCAAGTCCCAATTCAAATCAGCCGCGATTTTTTTTACAAAAGCCATTTGGTAATCTCACTTTCCATGTAGTTTTTTTATTCCAAAAAATATTCTATCATATTTTTTCATTTAGGAAAATACACTATTCCATTATTTTGTTATAAATATCAGGTTAATCAACGATTAAGATCAAAAAAAAGAAGCAGTTCAATCCTTTGCGGATCAAACTGCTGATTCATTATTCTATATATGTATCGGTTTGTCAATGATTCCAAGCGCTGCTTCATGGAAGATTTCCGAAACGGTCGGATGCGGATGAACCGCATGCGCGATCTCATCAGCTGTTCCTTCCAGCTTCATAGTCATTAAAGCTTCACTGATCAGATCGGAAGCATTCTCAGATACGATATGGACGCCGATGATTTCATTGTAAGGTTTCGTTGTAATCATCTTGATGAAACCTTCTCTATCACCAGCTGACAAGGATTTGCCGTTTGCTTGCAACGGGAATTTGGAGACGTTGATATCGAGCCCTCGTTCTTTCGCAACCGCTTCGGTCAAACCGATCTGTGCGATTTCCGGAAAGGAGAAGATGGCAGAAGGAATCTGTTCATAGTTGATGGATTCTTGTTTGCCAAGAATATCTTCGACCGCCACGATCCCTTGATGACTTGCGACATGAGCAAGTAGCATCTTGCCATTGACATCTCCAATGGCATAGACATTGGACTGAGACGTTTTCATCTGATCATCGACTTGAACGAATCCACGTTTCGCTTGAAGATTCAACTTCTCAAAACTTTTGGAGTTCGCTTTCATACCTACGGATAATAGGACTTTACTTGCTGGTACAGTCTTTGAACCGTCATTGGTCGTATAGACGACTCCGTCTTTCTTGATTTCGGTCACGGTAGCGCCTGTCAAGACATTGACTTTGTTTTTCTTGAGGGTCTTCATCATCAAGTCTCTGGCATCGTCATCAACGCCTAAAAGAACTTGTTTCTCGCGTTCGATGATTGTGACTTCACTTCCAAAACTGTTGAAAATCGTCGCGAATTCGATGCCGATGACACCACCGCCGATGATGACGAGTTTTTCAGGAACAGATTCGATATCCAACATTTCTTTGCTGGTCAAGACGAAGTTGTTCCTGTATCCGTCTTCCAAACCAGGGATTGGAGGAACGATGGGAGAAGCACCGGTAGATAAAATCAGATGTTTGGTTTCCAATGTTTCCTCATTCACTTTGACTTTGGTTGGAGAAAGGACTTCGCCATAGCCCTCATAGACATCGACATTGTTCTTTTTCAGCAACATACCGACACCACCAGTCAAACGTTTGACGATTGTGTTCTTACGAGTCGTGATTGCTTTCCAATCAAAGCCGATATTGGCTTTGTCCACAACCAACCCGTAATCTTTTGCATGCAAGAATTGTTGATATACTTTAGCGCTTTTCAGCAGTGCTTTGGTCGGAATACAACCCCAGTTCAAGCAGACTCCACCAATCGCCTCTTTTTCAATCAAGGCGACTTTGAGGTTGTTTTGACCTGCTTTGATCGCGGCGACATATCCTCCGGGACCAGATCCGAGTACGATGACATCATATTGTTTCATGGAGTCACCTACTCCATCAGAAGAAGCATAGGGTCTTCCAGATACTTCTTGAAGGTCATCATGAAACGACCGCCATCCGCACCATCGATGATGCGATGGTCGAAGGTCAGTGATAATGGTAATACGTCTCCGATGACGATCTCATTGTCTTTGACGACCGGTTTCTTGGTGATCTTTCCAATTCCCAAGATTGCCACTTCTGGGTATTTGATGATCGGAGTGCCGTTTAATGCATCAAAGGCTCCAAAATTCGTGATGGAGATGGTTCCGCTTTGCAGGTCGGACAACTGTACTTTTCGCTCTTTGGCCAGAGTGGCCAAACGATCGACTTCGGTCGCGAGTTCGAACAGACTCAATTGATCTGCGTTTTTGATGTTTGGAACGATCAATCCATCTGGGGTATCAACGGCGATACCGACATTGATATTGCCTTTATAGATGATTTCCAAAGCTTCATGATCGAAATTGCTGTTGAAGACAGGATATTGTTCGATCGTCTTTGTCAAGGCTTTGATGATGAAAGCCATATAGGTCAGTTTGATACCGCGTTCTTTAGCTTTTTGTTTGTAAAAGTTACGGAAACTGACGAGTTCGGTAATATCGAGTTCATCCATCAATGTGGTGTGTGGTACGATTTGTTTGGATAAAGTCATTGCTTTGACCACTGCCTTGCGCAAACTGGAGATCGATTCTCTTCTATCTTCTTTTGAATGAACGAATTTAGGCGCTTGTACCTCTGGTCTTGTGACGTGAACCTGTTCGGTCTTTGGTTGTTTGAATTCTTCAATGTCGGTTTTAAGGACTCTTCCATGTTCTCCGGTGCCCGGAACAGTCCTGATGTCCACACCAAGATCGTTTGCCAGTTTTCTAGCAACAGGCGTCGCCAACACACGTTCGTTTTGAGGTGGTTGTTGGGCAACCTCAGTCTGGCTGGAAATCACTTCGTCACCAACTTCGAGTTTGCCGACAACTCCGGCTTCCTCGCTCTTGTCTTCCTCTTTTTCCTCGGTCTTTGGTTCTTCTGAAGATTCTTCTCCGGTATCAAAAACGGCCAAGATTTCACCGACATGTACGGTTTCTCCGACTGCTGGTCCTAATTGTGTGATTTTGCCGTCAACGGGGATCGGTATCTCCGCATTGACTTTGTCGGTTTCGATGACCACGAGGGTTTCGCCTTCAGAGGCAACGTCTCCAACTTTATAATTCCATTCGAGGATTCTTCCTTCATGGATTCCTTCTCCGATGTCTGCGAATTTAAATGTATACATAATTACCTCCTTACGCCTTGAACGCCATCAATTGTTTGGCTTCAAAGGCGATTTGTTCTGGACTGATAATGAAATATTGTTCACCTCTAGGAAGCGGGATCGTCACATCGAATCCAGCCAAACGTTTTGGTGGAGCTTCCAGATAGACAAAAGCTTTTTCATTGACAATGGAGACAAGCTCCGCTCCTGGACCGAATGTCTTATATGCTTCATGCACGATCAAAACGCGACCGGTCTTCTTGACTGATTCCACAATGGTATCCATATCGATTGGTGAGATCGTTCTCAAATCGATGATCTCCGCATCAATATCAGGAGTATTCTTCATTGCTTTTTCTACTTCTCGAACCAGTGCACCCCAAGCGATGATTGTCAAGTCTTTACCAGGCTTAACGATTCTTGCTTTCCCGATCGGGACTTCATACATCTCTTCCGGTACCTCTTGCTTAAAGGCTCTGTAGATTCGTTTCGGTTCCATGAAGATAACCGGATCCGGATCCTTGATTGCCGATATCAATAAACCTTTCGCATCGTAAGGAGTAGAAGGAATCACGAGTTTGAGTCCTGGTATATGCGCATAAAGGGTTTCTAAACTTTCAGAGTGATGTTCCAACGCTTTCACACCACCGCCATAGGGCATGCGAATGACCAGAGGCAAATGGTATTTTCCTCTGGAACGATTGCGAAAACGCGCCACGTGAGTGACAATTTGATTGTATGCAGGAAGACTGAACCCTGAGAATTGCATTTCCACAACCGGTTTCAACCCGTTGATCGCCATTCCCACGGCACTACCGACGATTGCGGCTTCCGCAATCGGGGAGTCGAAGACTCTGCCTTCTCCGTATTTTTCTTGTAATCCGGCAGTGGTACGGAATACCCCGCCTTCAAAACCAACGTCCTCGCCATAGACGACGACGCTTTGATCTTGTTCCATGCTTTGGTCGAGCGCTTCATTGACCGCTTCCAATAACGTTTTGGTTGCCATATCAAGCACCTGCCTTTTCTAGGTACGCTTTGTACTCGTCCAGTTGTTCGTTTAGGTTCGGTGTCATTTCATCATAGGTATAACGGAAGATGTCTTCCAATGGAACGTCACCACTCGTTTCTACTTTCTGGAATGTTTGTTTGACATTTTCTTTTGCATCTTTGTAGAGTTGTTCGTCTTCTTCCTCGGTCAGATATCCTTTTTCGATCAGATATGCCTTGAACCGAATCAGAGGATCTTTGAGTTTCCATTCCTCGACTTCTTCGTCGGAGCGATAAAGTTTCGGATTGTCACTTGTGGTATGTGGACCCATTCTGTAAGTGACGGCTTCGATCAAAGTCGGACCTTCGCCTTTGCCTGCTCTTTCTCTGGCAACAGAAGTAGCCAAGTACATGGCCAATGGATCGTTCCCATCCACTTGGATTCCCGGAATGCCGTAAGCAATCGCTTTTTGAGCCAATGTTTTTGCCTTGGTTGCTTTTCTTCTAGGAGTGGAAATCGCATATTGATTGTTTTGAATCACGATGACAACAGGCAAGTCGAATAAACCGGAGAAGTTAACACCTTCATGGAATTCTCCATGAGAAGTACCACCGTCACCGATGTAGACGATTGCTGCCTCGTCTTTTTTCTGTAGTTTCGCAGCGTATGCAAGTCCTGCAGCGTGATTGATTTGGGAACCGATCGGTACGTTGATTGGGAGTACACGAACTCCTTCATCATACTTCGATCCCATTTCGTTTCCATACCAATACAGGTAGGATTGTTCCAATGTGACGCCCTTGTAAAGCATCGCATTCAGTTCTCGGAATGCAAGCACAAGCCAATCGTCGTCTTTCATGGCGGCGATGCTGCCGACCTGGGCAGCTTCTTGACCGTGGTTCGGTGCATATGTCAGCATTCTTCCTTGTCTTTGATATTGGATCGCCTTATCGTCAGAAACACGACCAAGTACCATAGTATGGTACATTTTCAGCAGTATGTCTTTGTCGATTGTTGGCTCCAATTTCGGTTGAACCAGCTTACCATTTTGATCTAAAATCTGTAGCATTTTCCCCTTCAAAGGGTCAAAATCCTTGAATATCATATCATTACCTCCCATCAGATTTGAGTGATAAAAAGGTAAGTTTTTATCTACCTCCATTATAAGTGATATACCTGATAGGTAAAAATGATTTGCTCATATTTGCTCAAGGATGAAAAAAGTCTGAAAAGCAAGAGGATTCTATGCTAAAATAGTTCGTATACGAGGTATTTGATTATGAAAGCTGTCAAGCGAAATGCTTACAAAAGAAACATTTTTCTGGATTACTTGCACATGTTCTTTCGAAACACGAATTTTACCCATGGCATCTGGGCGGCCTATTTGCTTTTAAAGGGTTATTCATTGATCGATGTCGGACTCTTTGAAATGATTTTCCATATCTCTAGCCTGGCGGGAGAAGTTCCGACCGGAGTGGTCGGAGATCTACTCGGAAGAAGAGTCTCCAGAATGCTTGGCATTTTATCGTATTTCGTTTATATCGGTTTGATGCTGTTTGGTATCCATTCCTATTTTCTAATTATCATCGCTTTTGTCATCTGCGGTTTGTCCTATACTTTTGAATCCGGAAGTGGGGACGCCTTAGTCTATGATAGTTTGAAAGAGATCGGTGAAGAGAACAAATTCATGAAAGTCAATGGGATTCGCGAAGTGGTCTATCAAGTCGCAACCGTTGTCGTCTTGTTCTTGACCGGGTGGTTGTTGGAAGGCGAACATGCGACCGATTTCTATTTGACCGCGGGACTGTTTGTGATTGCGTTTGTGATGATCTTCTTGATGAAGGAAACGCATATCCCTCATGACACACAAGGTTTGAGTTTTCGAAAGCGGATGAATGACCACTTTGTTAAAACCTGGAAGATCGTCAGAGGCAATAAGCGACTCTTGACTTTGATTATCATAGGCGCCTTATTGTTTGCTCCTGTGACTAGTTTATTCATCTATGCACAGGAATACTTCCAATATCTGGGTTTCTCGGAACGTTGGATGTTATTCTTCTTAGCATTTCATGCATTATCCGCTGCGATCGGCGGTTTCATCGCCAGCAAGGTGGAACAGAAACTTGGGGAGAAGACCCTAATGCTTGTCGTTCCGATTTTGTTCGCCATCAGTTTCTGGTTGACTTTGGAACCGAATTTCGGATTTGTCGCATTCATTGCACTTGGATTATTGGAGAGTCTGTTCTATGTCATTCTGTTTGACTATATGAATCGCGTCATCCCATCCGAAGCCAGAGCGAGTGTCCTCAGTTTCTTCGGAATGAGTTTTTCCGCTGTGATGATCATGATTTTCCCGATCATGGGACTGATCGGAGAACTGACGTCCATTTGGATTGCCTATTTGTTCCTTGCGATCATAGTGACGATTGTGGTGGTGTTCTTGGAATGGTTTACACATCGAAAGAAGAAAATATAAAGAACTTTGATTCACGATTGAAATGAATCGGAATATATGTTAGAATACGATGTATGAGAATCAATCGATGTTTTTATTAGATTGGGGGACCATCCATTGAAAAATCATGAAACAATTCTGAAATATCTGACTTTTACCACCATATTTGTCGTATTTGTATTCTATATCATCGACTTGTTCTACGCATCGGTGATCATCGCTGTATTATCCGCTTTGGTACTCACGTATTTTGTCTATCTGATTGCCTCACAACGAATCGCGATCTGGTTGATTTTACTATTGCTGATAGCAGCTCCATGGAATATTCTGGTCAATGAATATCAAACATCTGCGGAAGATACTTTTTCAAATATCGAATGGTATCCTGACCGTTTTGTTGTTTTGAATGGCCCGGCAGATAAAGATTATTCCGGAACTCTTTGGGTGGACAATTCCTTTGGTTCTATGCAGATTCAGTATTACACCGACGGGACTAGGATCATCAATGATTTTGAAGCCAAGACTTCCACACTTGTTGGTGCACCCGAATTGGATGCGGATGGAGAACCTCACTTAAAAAACATATTTGTAGATGGAAATGTGTGTTATTTGATCTTCTATGTCTATCAGTTAGTCGAGACGGGATATGGCTCGACCACCTATGAACTCAGTTCTTTGATTGTGGAAACCACCTTGGATCAACCCGATGTCATTGTTCAAATCCACGAATATGATGAAATCATCCAGAATTTGTTTCTCTATCAAAATCATCTGACTGCTTATAATATCGGTCAAAAACAGATCCTTGTCTTGGATAACGATCTCGATATTACAGATACTTATGTGCTTTTAAATGATTTGGGAGCTGACTCGATCTATCCATACGGCGATTATCTGATCCTTTTGGAACAAAGCGGATTTCTCTTATATGAGGACTATGACTCTTATCTGGACCAACAAACCTTTGTCACTCCAGACAATTCCCCATTTTCCGCATTGGAATTTGATGGCAACCTTGTCATTTCTTATTATAATTACATCGAATATGAATTTCGATTGGCATTCTATGATTCCGAGATGAACTATATCAAAACAGAACCTATTGATGATGTTAACGCTCCTGCATTCGGACCAATTCAAACCATTAAGGAATTGGAGGACGGATCGATTCGAATCGATTCCGAATATAATACCTTGATTATGACTTCTGACTTTATCAGCATCAATGAGGACTACGATTCACGCCTATCGGTTTTACCACTTGCGAAGAAAGTGGAAATCGACGGATCCGTATACGAATATGCCACATTTACGAACGACAATACCATGACACAGGCTTATATCATAAAAGACTCTTACGTCTACCCAACATTCTTTCAAACTCTAGCATTGATGGACTCAAGTATCCTTTGGTACGGGGTGCGGTCGTTTCTATTGATTGGAACATTCTATATCGCTTCAAAGTTAATGACGAAAACGTCCAAACAGAACAACTTATAAAAACAAAGGGGAAACATCCCCTTTTTTCATTGGAACGATTATTCTTGTGTTATAATATGATTTAAGGTGAATTCTATGAAAAAAGAAATGATAACCATCATCGGTGGTGGTGCCAGCGGTCTGGTTGCGGCGATTTTCGCCAAACGCAACGGAGCCGATGTCACGATCCTAGAAAGAAACAATCGCATCGCGAGAAAAATCCTCGCAACCGGAAACGGCAGATGCAACTATACGAATGTCACAGCCAACGGATTGGATTACAACAATCCTGATTTCGTCGGATACGGATTGTCTCATTTCAGTCCACAAAAAGCGATCGCTTTTTTCGAAGAACTGGGAATCGAACCGAAAATCGAAGGACAAGGAAAAGCCTACCCGCTCAGTGAACAGGCATCCAGTATCGTGGATGTGTTCTTATATGAGTTGGAACGATTGGAGATTCCTGTTGTAAGCGATGCGTTTGTCACCAGAATCCTTCGCAAACAAAATGGATTTGTCCTAATCTTGGAGGATGGAAGACAATTTGACACGGACAAGGTCATTCTTTCCACCGGTGGAAACTCGATGCCGAAATCAGGCAGTGACGGGTCTGGATATGATCTCGCCAAGAATCTTGGACATCATGTCACAGAAGTCTTTCCATCGATTGTCAAACTGAAACTCGACAGTCCATATCTTCGTCATTTGGAAGGAATCAAGATGCCGACACATTTGGAACTGTTGGTGGGAGAAGAAGTGATTCAAACCGAATACAACGATATCATCTTCGGTAACTACGGAATCAGTGGACCTGCAACTCTCGATATCAGCCGTAAGGCTTTGGAACTCTATAGGGCGGGGGAAAATCCTTATTTGAAATTAACACTTGTAACAGCACTTGACAGAAGACAAGTGGAAGAAAGATTTCTTAAATTACAAGACAAACCGACCGATCAAAGTTTAGTCGGATTGATTCATAAACGCTATATTTCTGCAATTATCAAAGAAGCGGGAATCGAGAAACAAAACACCTTATTCAAAGACTTGTCCAAGTCTGAACAAGTCAAGCTGACCGATCTACTTTTCAATTGGCGCTTTAAAATCACAGGATCGAAATCCTTCCATGATGCACAAGCGACAGCTGGAGGGGTCGATTTGAAGGAAATCGACTCTCAAACGATGGAGAGCAAACGGATTCCCGGTTTGTATATCACCGGCGAGGTAATGGACATCGACGGACGCTGCGGTGGTTACAATCTGCAATGGGCATGGACAAGCGGTGCTTTGGCCGGAACCCACGCCGCGACAGGAAAAGCCTATGATCAGAATCAATAATCTCCGACTCGAATTGGATGATGCAACAACAAAAGAACAAGAAAAGACCAATCTCATTCGATTGGTCGTTTTGAAATATCACATTAAGGAACAACAAATCAAGTCTTTTCGAATCTTCAAGAAAGCGATCGATGCCAGACACAATCACGTTCGCTTTATCTATAATGTCGATTTGGAATGCGCCAATGAGCAGCGTTTGATCAAACGCTACAATGATATCTCGGTCACCCCTGATTTGACATACAAAGAAGTCCCAGTCGGGAATCAACCTTTGCCGTTTAGACCGATCATCATCGGTTTTGGCCCTGCCGGTATTTTCGCTGCTTTGATTTTGGCAAGAAGAGGATATCGTCCTCTGGTTTTGGAACGAGGACTTGATGTCGACAACCGTCAGGTGAAATGGGATGAGTTTTTGGAGAAAAGAGTATTCCAAGAAGAAGGTTCCATTCTCTTTGGAGAAGGGGGAGCTGGAACCTTTTCTGATGGTAAACTTACGACGCTTGTCAATGATAAAAGAAGTCGTCTCATTCTGGAAACCCTCGTTGAAGCAGGTGCGAATCCGGAAATCCTCTATTTGAACAAACCGCATGTCGGTACGGACGTACTTAGAGGCGTGGTGAAAAACATCCGTGAGAAGATACGGGCATTAGGTGGAGAGATTCGTTTTGGTGCGAAAGTCACGAATTTCCAGATTCAAAACAATCAGATAACCCAGGTGATCGTGAATGAAACAGAAGCAATCAATGCCTCTATTGTACTGATGGCGATCGGTCATTCCGCAAGAGATACATTCGAAATGCTGCACGAGAATTCTCTTACCATCCAACCAAAACCATTCTCTGTAGGAGTTCGCATCGAACACCCTCAAGAACTCATCAACAAATCTCAATACGGTCGCTTTTGGAATCATACGGCTTTGGGAGCGGCAGATTACAAACTCTCTTATCATGCCAAAAACGGTAGAACCGCCTACAGTTTTTGCATGTGCCCAGGGGGACAGGTGGTCGCCTCGATTTCCGAAGCGAATACAGTTGTCACAAACGGGATGAGTTATTCCGCAAGAGCTGATTTGAACGCCAACAGCGCATTGCTTGTCAATGTCACTCCAAACGATTATCCATCCAATCATCCACTCGCAGGGATGTATTTTCAACGAGAGATCGAACGCAAAGCGTTTGACCTCGGTAGAAAAAACTATGACGCACCCAGTATGACAGTAGGAGATTTTCTAAATCGGGATCCTTCCAACAAGATGTCGATTCAACCAACATACAAACCGGGTGTCATCAACGCTGACCTGCATAAGATACTACCGCAATATGTCACGGATACTCTGCAAGAAGCGTTGCCTTATTTTGAAACTAGAATCAAAGGTTTCTCAATGGACGAAGCGATCTTGACAGGTCCCGAAACCAGATCATCGTCGCCAATTCGAATCTTGAGAAACGATTCTCATGAGTCCAATATTCAAGGACTATACCCAATGGGAGAAGGTGCTGGATATGCCGGGGGTATCATGTCCTCTGCGATTGATGGCATCAAAACAGCAGAAAACATCATAATGAGGTATAATGGAATCAAGCAATAGAAAGGGATGACTCGATGAAGCAATATTGTGTAAATTGCATCTATCAAACGCTTCCGGGAGCTATCATACAAGAACAACCAAACCGAATTCTGTTTATGGAATCCGAGCCTTTGGATCGTGTCTACCGCATTGAGTCCGGATATGTGAAAATGCATCGATATCTCGACTCGGGTGATGAGAGAATACTGAGCGTTTTAGGACCTGGAGACTATATCGCTTTGCTGGCAGTCTTGCAGGGACAGGACGATTACATCGCACAAGCGACAACGTTGACCGATACGTCTTTGAAAGTGATAGACAAAGCAGACATTTTGGATGCCTATCAGACCAATCAAACATTTCAAAAAACGTGTCTTCAGTGTGCCGTCACAAGAACGCACTTTTTTCAATTTCAAATATCGCAATCTGCCAATAGCGACACACAAGACAAGATTCTCTCTGTTCTTCTAGACCTGAAAAAGAAATTTGGAGAAATATATGAAGGCAATGATGTCTTGATTCTGCCGTTTTCGAAGTCTGTACTAGCGAATTTGATTGGCATTCGAAGAGAAACTCTATCAAGACATCTTAGTATCCTTCAAAAACAAAAGAAACTTTTGGTGAGAGACAATATCTATATCATCTTTTAATGTGATTTGAATCACAGACAAATAGAACCTCCCTTGTTATACTACTCGTGTAATAAAGGAGGTTTTTTTATGAGTGAACTAATCAACAATTCCAAACAAAGACAAAATGAATTGAAACAATTGATACGAGATATCCATAACGGATTATCTCTAGCAGAAGCAAAAAAAAGATTTGCAACCGAATTCGGATCGATTACCACCGAGGAAATCGTCGCTCTTGAACAATCTTTGATTCAAGATGGGATGAAAATATCCGAAGTTCAGCGTCTGTGTGATGTCCACGCAGCGGTGTTTGACGGCTCGATCGAGGACATACACAAGCAACAAGAATTGACGGAAATACCAGGTCATCCTGCGAATGTGTTCCATATGGAGAATGCAAGGATTTTGCGTCTTATTGAAGAAGAAATCATTCCTTACATGAATGAATCCAACCATATGAATCAGTTGATGTTACGAGTGGGAATCGAGCGATTGTCGCAAGTTTCAAAACATTATGAGAGAAAAGAATACCTCTTTTTTCCGGGTTTGGAACGTAAAGGAATATCATCAATTCCTCAAGTTATGTGGGGTGTGGATAACGAAATCAGAGAAATGTTGAAGAACATCCTAGAGGAGCTATCCTTAGAATCTTTGGATCTCAACACAATATTTCCAAGCATTCATCAAACTTTGGAAAAAATCCAAGACATGGTTACAAAAGAGGATCACATTCTTTTACCGAAATTGACTGAGACACTGGAGTATAATGATTGGGTCAAAGCTGATCTCGGTAGCGATGAGATCGGGTATTTCTTAGAACGTCCAAAAGATTCTTGGGTAGAAAAGAAAACCGCATCGAATCCGGCGAAACCACAACCTGAAAAATCAGATTCTGAAGTCAACTTTGATGCAGGAAGTTTGAATCCACTCGAATTGAACTGGATTTTGAACACCTTGCCACTGGATATGACGTTTGTAGATAAAGATGGGCATGTCAAGTATTTTACCCAAGGGAAAGAACGTATTTTCCAACGTCCGATTACGATCATCGGCAGACATGTTTCTATGTGTCATCCTCCGAAAAGTGTCCATATCGTGGAGGAAATTGTGGAAAGTTTCCGAAGCGGAAGGAAGGATGTAGAGGATTTCTATATCCACATGGGGAAAGTTTATGCCTATATTCGTTATTTCGCCATTCGCGACCAACATGGTAATTATCTGGGAACCCTCGAAATCACTCAGGACATCGCTCCGATTCAAGCTTTATCCGGAGAAAAACGTTTGGTATCTGAATAGGAAAAAACGTCTGGAATTGTCCAGACGTTTTCTAAAGGGGAAGATGATTATTACAGGTTATGCGTTAGGGCATGTTCCGTCGTATCCACCGAATGCAGATGAGCTTGAACCTGAACCTTGACCATTGGTGCCTTTGTATTGGTTTCCAGAAGCAGTTCCGTTACCGTCGCCACTGCCGTCGCCTAACATTTTCTTCCATTGGTTTTTGATTTGATTCATCATGTCACTTCCGAAATATGCATAACGATCTTTTGAGAATGCTTGCAAATGAGTTTCAGATGCTTGGACAAGTAGTTCGAATGTGTTTCTTACGTCGTCAGGAAGATTGTCTTGAGCCAAGAATGCTTGATACATAGCGATGTTTGCTGTCTCTGCATCAACACCTGTTGCGATCGCTGCTGTGACGGATTCAGGAAGGACTACGCTAGCACTAGCGTTGTTTTCAGGAACTGTGAAACCATAGGCTTCGAACAGAGGGATCAAAAGATCGATATGAGTCTGTTCTGCTTCCACGATGTTCGTGAACGGTCTTGCTTCACCGTAAGCTGCGATGATTGCTTGATATTCTGCTTGAGCCAAGTATTCGTCTTGGATCGCATAAGTCAACATTTCTTCTAATGTGTATTGAACCTCTCCGTCAAGCACGATTGCTGTGTCGGATGTGATTGCATATTCGTCATAAACGCTTTCTGCGCTGACGCTTGTTAGTGATACTGTAAATACTGCAGTCAAAGCCAAGCCGGCTATGACCAAACCTTTAATGATGTTCTTTTTCATGATTGTGTTTTCCTCCGTTTCATGTTTGATACGAATATTATACGGAGGAGTTTTAGGTTTTATTGGTAAAAGAATGCGAATTCACAAAACCTTCACAAACCGATTTTTTGACGCTTTTCTAATGATAAGGAATCAAAAGAGATGAACCATATATAATATATTTATAATAACTAGTGCGTTCTGTAAGCAAAAAAGAACCGAAACAAAAAGTTTGTGATATAATAGTTTTTGAAAGAAAAAGGAGTGATATCTTTGGACAAAGTATTTGATACCATCATCATCGGAGCGGGGCCAGCTGGCCTAACCGCATCCATCTATGCAAAACGCGCTATGTTGAATTTTTTAATCTTGGAAAAATGGTTGCCTGGCGGTGAAATCGCCAACACCTATGAAGTCGAGAACTACCCTGGAATCAATAATGTTTCCGGTGCCGAACTCGCCGATAAAATGATTGACCATACAAAAGAACTCGGAGTCAACATCACCCTTGAATCCGTGGATCATGTCGAATTTGAAGGCGATATCAAAAAAATCGTCACCGATCGCAACACTTACCTGACGAAAACCGTTGTCATCGCGACTGGGGCTTCCGCTAGAAAACTTGGTGCACCTGGAGAGAAAGAACTCTCTGGAAGAGGAATCTCTTACTGTGCAGTTTGTGACGGAGCGTTGTTCCGTAACAAAGTGGTCGCCGTCATCGGTGGAGGAGACGTCGCAGTAGAAGACGCAGTCTACCTTTCACGAGTCGCGAAGAAAGTCTACATCATCCATAGAAGAGATGAACTTAGAGCGGCTAAGAGAGAACAAGAGAAGATGTTCGCAATCGACAATATCGAGCCGATCTGGGACAGTGTTGTGGGATCCTTCAACGGTACCGAAGTCTTGCAGTCTCTTACCATCAAAAACAAGAAAACCGGAGTTATTTCCGACTTGGAATTGGATGGAGCGTTCGTCGCAATCGGAATGAATCCGAATGTCGATTATCTGAAAGACGCAGTCGAGTTCAACGACGGTGGTTGGATTGTTACCGACAGTCTGCTTGAGACATCCGCCAAAGGCGTTTACGCAGCAGGCGATGTTCGCAACACCCCACTTCGTCAAATTGTGACCAGCGTCGCAGATGGAGCATTGGCTATTTACGCATTGCAAAAATATTTATAGAAAAACACAGACTGGATTTCCAGTCTTTTTTTCTGAAACAAAATCAAAATCAAAAAGATTGGAAAAAGAAATCGCATCCGAATTATATAAATATAATTATTGCCAATAAAAATCGATTTCAGAACGTATAGTATGTGAAACAAATTTATTTAGGAGGAATTGTTATGAAAAAACTAGTATTAGGATTATTCGTGTTTGCACTGGGATTTGGATTTATCGCATGTTCAAACACAGACACTACAACAACAGCTACATCTGACACTGAAGCAGTCAGCTTCAGTTCAGATTCACAGGTCTTTACCATTGAAGCATTATCCGCAGCGAGCATCTTGGATTATGCAATCGTGACACCGACTGCTTTTGTACCATTGGCAGATGAAGTGACGACAGAAGAAACCACAACTGCTATAGAGGAAACGACTTTGGTGGATGACATCGTCGTCGATGACCAACTTGCTGAAGTCGACAAATATTTGGAACTCGTCGAAGGATTCCTAGGAGACAACAACGCTCTTGGTGTAACCGTAATGGTATCGGATCGAGCAGAGTTTGCCAATCTGATTTCCTTTACCACAGTGAACCTGGCTGGGGAAGAAGTTGTCTACTATCTGTACTACAATGAAACATTATATTCAACAACCGATCCTGTAGATGACACAACAACCACCCAAACAGAAACAACAACCGTAACTGAAGAAACCACTACAGTCGAAGAAACGACAACTGTGGAAGATACTTCAACCACACCAGTTTCTTACACGCTTCCATCTGCAACTGCAGAACGTGGAGATTTCTTCTTCCAGGATCAAGATGATAACAATGTTGTATATCTTTTGGAAGGATTGATCGTATCCAACGGCTTGGAATACTCCGTTGAAGGAAAACGCGTGATTGACGAAGACGGCAACGAAGTATTGCGTTTGCGTTCCTTCATCGACAAAGACAATTATGTCTTGGTATCCTACAAATTGGACGCTGAAGACAACAAAGAAAAATTCTTCTATGAAGTCGTAAGTGGCGGCGTACAAGTATCCGAATCAAAAGTCATGGTTATTACCGAAGATAATGAACTGAAAGTTCGTTTGGATCTAGCTGATGAAACAGGAGAAGCTCGTTACTTATTCAGTATCGCTACGCTTGACAATGTAACATTGTACCACATCAACTACTCCATCGATTTAGTAGATGGTACACAAGAATCTGGAAATGTACTCATCACAGCGACTGTGGATGAAGCAACTGGTGATATCACCTATGATTATATCGTTCAAGATGTGATCCATAATGGACACACTTACGAAAATCATGGATATGAAACGCATCACCAACACGAAAACAGATCACACCGTGGAGACTCTAGAAGTCAAATGTAGGGCTTACCCACCCACCCTTAGAAAAAGCACTCACCGAGTGCTTTTTTGTTTGCTTTGTGATATGATGAATAATAGAGGTTATTCAATGACAAAACAACCTATCACGATTTTGACCGGTGCGACATCGGGAATCGGTAGAAAAACCGTTAGGCATTTGGCTCAACTTGGACATCATTTGGTACTTGGCAACCGAAATAAAGCCAAAGCAAAACAAGTGAAAGAAGAACTATTGCAGGAGTTTCCTCAAGCACAAATCGATTTATTTCAAATCGATCTTTCTTCATTTGTATCGATTCTACACTTTGTCGACGAGATCCAAAAAAGTTATGATCATATCGATTATTTGATCAACAATGCCGGTATCTTATCACGTAAAAACCTAGTCACAGAAGAAGGCTTTGAGATGGCGATGGGAGTCAATCATCTGGGAACTTATCTGCTGACGGAATCGATGATCAAAGCCTACCAGGAAAAACCAATTGGAATGATCATCATGTTGTCCTCAATCGGTATCTATTTAGGTGGGGTCAAGGTCAAAGAAGATCTCTTTAGTCGTCATAGAAACACCTTTCAAAACTATTTTGATTCCAAACTTGCCAATATGATCTATACCAAAGAACTATCTTTGAGATTGCAATCATCGGGAACCATTGTTCTAGCTGCTGATCCTGGGATCGTCTATTCGCATATCTGGAAATGGCAATCCAAACTGGGCCAAAGAATGGACAAATTGCAGAGAAAAGTCATGAAATCACCGGAACAAGGAGCGAAGGCAATCCTGAGACTAGTTGAAGGAGATTACGACTTAAGTCTAGGGAATATCATGTTCACCACGACCAAATCGAGAAAACTGCCAAAGAAGATCCGTAAACTAGAAGTAAGAACGAGATACCTCGAATATACACAAAGTATCGTAACGGAAACCTTACGGTCAAAGGGACTGGTTTGATGTGGTTTTAAGCGAGCAAAAAAAACTGAAAAAAACTCTTCCAAAATCTGGATTTTATAGTATA
>JAFGQH010000032.1 GCA_016935815.1 Bacilli bacterium
ACCCAATACGAATGCATATTGCAACAATGACATGGAAGCGATACCCCAACGTTTTCCGTCAGAGAAATCAACTGTTCCACCCATAGGAATGTCAATTGGTCCTTCTTCCATCGCTGCGATATAATTGTCCCAATTCAATATGTCACCGTTGGCCTCGACTCTTAGCAAACCTTCAACGAATACAGTTGCTGCGATGTAACCAGCAATTGCAAATGAGTTGGAGTAGTAAGCTGTCTTGGTAGCTGCGTCCAAATCGGTATTGTCGATGCAAGCGATGTAGTCTGCTACTGCTGCTTGACCTTCTTCAGAGAATACGTCAACCCATGCGTTTGTGAAGATTGGACGAGCTGCAGAATATTGCAAGTGGTCTACAGCTGTGATGTCTGCATTAACATAAGATGTGAATACAGGAACTTCCAAGTTGTTTTCATACATTGAAGTCAATGTGTAAGCAAATGGAGTTTGGTTCATCGCCAAGATTACTGTTGATACACCATAGAGTTCCAACAATGCGACTGCTGTGTCAACTGTAGTATCGGATACTTCGATGTAGTATGTGTTTGCTGTTCTTCCCAAAGTATCAAGTTCGACTTCTACACCGGCTTTGATGGAGTTACCAACATCGTCATTTGTGTAAAGAACACCAATTTTAGCATCTGTAGGAAGTGTTTCATCTCCGCCAGTACCATAGATAGGTTCTGTAATAGCGCGAGCTGTCATGATTCTACCATCTGTCAAATAGATCGGTTGAACTGCCATGACTGGATTTCCAATGCTTTGCTCAAAATACAAAGAGTTGATTCCTGTAGCTGCATAAACCATAGGGATTCCAACTTCTTGGATATAATCCAAAGTTGCACCTACAGTAGGAGTTCCAAAGTGTCCGACCAATGCGAAGATTTCGTCATCTTCTACCAATGTTTCAGTCAATGCAACACCTTGTGTCGCGTCAAAGCCGTCATCATATGTTACGAATTCAATCATTCTTCCGTCAATTCCACCATTGTCATTGACTTGTTTGAAGACTGCTTTCATACCTTCGTTGAAAGGTACACCAACGAAAGCGAATGCTCCAGAAACCGCTGCTGTGTTACCAACTTTGATGGTAGTGTCTGTGACACCTTGAGCAACGAGTTCTTCTGCTGCAGTAGTAGTTGCTGCAGTTGTTGTTTCTGCTGCGGTGGTTGTTTCAACACATCCGACAAATGCGAATGCGAATGCAACCAGAGACATCATTAATACTAATTTTTTCATTTCATTCTCCTTCTTATATTTTATTGTATAATTAACCAGTTTTTACTGTTTTGGTTCTGGCTATTACCGAATTATCCGCCCAAATAGGCCTTGATCAATTGATCATCTTTCAACAAGGCTTCCGCCTTGCCTTCTGTTTTCACGGAACCGAGTTCTAATACATAGACATAATCTGCAATTTTCAATGTTTGATATGCGTTCTGTTCTACGATCAGAATGGTAGTTCCTTGTTTACTGATTTGTACGATTTTCTCAAAGATTTCCTGTACGATCAGAGGTGCGAGTCCCAAGGATGGTTCATCAAGCAATAAAAGTTTTGGTCGTCCCATCAGGGCTCTTCCGATAGCGAGCATTTGTTGCTCTCCTCCGGACAGTGTCGATGCTTGCTGCTTCTTTCTCTCTTTCAGGACCGGAAACAAATCATAAACTTCTTGCAAGGTTTCTTTCTGTAACTGTTTTGCTGATTTCTTCGTTCCATTCACTACTGCCGTTTTCAAGGAATAAGATCCGACCAATAGGTTTTCTTCTACGGTGAGTCCGCTTAAGATCATTCTACCTTCTGGAGATTGAATGATTCCTCTGGACGCCAATCTGTATGGCTCCATATTTTGAATCTCTTCCTCTTTAAAGGTAATTGAACCGCTAGCTGCCTTTACCATCCCATTTATGGTTCTGATTGTAGAGGTTTTTCCTGCGCCGTTGGCACCGAGTATCGCTACTATTGATCCTTCTTCAACTTTCAAGTTGATTCCTTTGATCGCTCGAATGATGCCATAATCGACAACGAGATTTTTCACGTTCAATATCACTGCCATATTATTCACCACCCAAATATGCTTCTCGGACGACTTTGCTGCCTTGAATATCTTTTGGTGTTCCAATTGCTAGTTTCTTTCCGAAAGAAACGGCACATACTGTATCACAGATATTCATGACAAGTCCCATATCATGTTCGACAAGGAATATCGTCGCATTGTATTCTTTTTGAATCTTTCTAATCGTTTCCGCCAAGTTCTCAGTTTCCGCATCATTGAGTCCGGCTGCTGGTTCATCCAGAATAATCAGTTTCGGATTTACCATCAATGTTCTAGCCAATTCGATTTTCTTGAGGATACCATATGGCAATCCATAAGGATAGACATAGGCATATGCGGATAGGTCAAGATCTTCGAGAATCTTAGTGGCTTTCAATCTCATAACCACTTCTTCCTGACGTAACAATCTGGAATTGAATAATTGTCCGAAGAATGTGCTTCTATAACTGGTGTGTGCCGCTACTAACAAATTCTCTATGACATTAAGTTCCCAAATCATTTCGACATTTTGGAAGGTTCTGACGATCCCTTCTTTGATGATATCGTGTACGACGATATCATTAAGTCGAACAACCTCACCGAGATTGTTTCTAAAATACATCAAACCTCCTGTGGGACGATAGAAACGCGTAATGCAGTTAAATACGGTTGTTTTTCCAGCTCCATTTGGTCCAATCAGACCAAATATCTCGCCTTCCTTGACTTCAAAGCTCAATTGATCAACTGCTTTTAGTCCACCGAAGTGCATCGATAGATTATCTAATTTCAATACCACGTTTTCATCCATTGGATAAATTGCTTTTTCCTGTTCGGCAATCTTCAGTTTTCGATGATAGTAATCCAATCTCTCTTTGTGCTTCGCGATGATATTGTTGGCACGATTTGAGAATTGTTCAATCTTGTTTTGATATTTTGTTTCAATTTGTGCCAATTGGTCTTGATAGGCGCGTTCGATAGCCTCGTTGTTAGATGCGTACGCTTCCTTATTCAAATCACTTGGATTGACTACAAATTTCGCTTTTACTTTCGCTAGTTCGGTTTGTTTCTTTTGTTCCAATTCTTGGATTTTTTGAAGGTGTTTTGGCTCTTCAACAGACCAATGATCGGACTTGTTTTGCTTTCGTTTCATGGCTTGAGTCAAAGCTCTTAATCGCCAATAATATTTCGTTTCGATTTTCTTTGTTTCATACTCATATACTGTTTGCCAGTAATCGGATTTGATATTGGCTTTGATTTCATATGGTAATATAGTATGCGATTTTTTCAAAGAAAGATGATGTAATTTCTGATCTTTTTTGGTATTCAATTCTTGAATGCGGATCGGTAGGAAACTCTGAAGGAAATCGTGTTTTGTCTGATGATTTCCAATTCGTTTTTCGTACCAAAGAATTTGGAGTTTATTCAATATCGGAACCATAGTAATAATCCCTCCATTTCTTCTTCAGTTTTTGGAACCAGAGTTTCAGTTTCACTCCCAATGTTTGTACCAATCGGATTAGTCCTCCTGGATAGAACATGATGACCACGATGATCAATACTCCGTTGAGAACGATAGTGATTGCTGGATTATCGACAAAGAACTGAATCTGTTTAAAGACAGCCAAGTCCAACCCGAAAATCATGAATGTCCCAAGTATGATACCGTATATCGATTGACTACCACCCACGATAACGGCCGCTAGGATGTTAAGTGAGAATCCTAAAGACCAAGTCGATGGAATGGTAAAAGACCAATAAGTCATATACAAGACACCGGCCAACATTGCATACACTGTAGAGATGATGAATGCCAATAAGCGATAACGGAAGATACTGACACCCATTGCTTGAGCTGCCGATGAAGAGTTTCTCATCGCTAGTAATGCGCGTCCAGTTGGACTTTTCATGATGTTCATCGTCAATAGCATGATAATAAACAACACAATCGAGATAAAGATAAATACTGTATTGTGATCGACTGCAATCAGATTTTTGAAAAAGATGATTCCATCAATTCCTTCTCCAGTTGTACCACCGGTAAGTGCAGTCGCCCGTTTGAAAACTTCATTGAGGATTTCTGATAATCCAAGAGTAATGATTGCAAGATACATTCCCTCGATTCGCAGTGAGATGAACCCAACAACAGTTCCCAATACCACAGCTACGATTAAGACCGCGACAATCGTCAAAAAGATCGAAAATTCCAGTTGGTTTGTGAAATAAACCACAAAATACGATCCCAATCCGACAAAGCCAGCGGTTCCTAAAGAGGCAAGTCCTCCATATCCCAGTAATATCGAAAATCCCAATGCAATGATGGTAAAAATCATTGTCGATCCAAATGCGCGTAACACGGCAACTGGAACATCAACGCCTAATAGACGTATCAATTGTACAGCAAACATCAAGAAGACGATAATCAAGAAGCCAAAATATGGATGATGCTTGATCGTATCCCACCGATGTTTTCTTAGTTGTTTCATTTCTGTTTTATATGTCATGATCACACCTTCTTCGCTACTTGTTTTCCGAATAGTCCGGAAGGCTTCACCAAAACGATAACCAAAATGATGATATAAACTACAGCGTTTTGCCATGTCGATGTTACAATCGACATCAGATTTGTCAAAATCGGAATCAATATGGTTGAAATCAAAGGTCCGGCAAACGATGTGAAACTACCTAGAATCGCAGCCAAGAAACCATTCACTTGCGTCGGAATCATCATAGAAACCTGAAGCGAACCACTGATTGGTGCCAAAATAACTGCGGCTACACCTCCAAGAAGTCCGGCAATCGCCCAACTCATGGCTGTGATGATTCTGGTATTTACACCCATCATAGAGGCAACCATCTCATTGGATGCTGTTGCGCGAACACCTAGTCCCCATTTAGTAAAACGCAATAAACTGAATAAAACAACAAGCAATACAATCGTGATTCCAAGTGAATAGATTGCATGCATTGTAATATTGTATCTAAGAGGCGAATCTCCTATGGTAAAGGAGATATTATCCGCATAGGAAAGTTTTTGTACTGTCAATGGAAGGGTTCCAAATACAATCGGAATCAAACCAGTGAAAACCAAAACCAATCCCATCGTAATCATCTGTTTTCCAACTGGTGTTGGATATTTCGCTTGACGAATGATAACAACATCAATGAATACTCCCAGCAGGAAGGATACTAGCGCTCCTGAGAACATGGCAATCAAAACCACATATGACATATTCATTTCCGGAAAACGTGCAGCAATTGACAAACTTATTTTCGCCGCTGAGAATGCCGCAACAGTTGCAATCATACCCTGAGCAAAGTTCGTTGTTGTGGATGTCTTAAAAATCAAGACGATACCTGTTGTTGCAAGTGCCAGTACACAGACTTGAACGATGGATCCGAAAATAGCATTCAGAATCAAGTACAATCCTCCGCCCGGTATTTCTACAGCAAGATAAACCTTTAAAAACAGGAACAAAATCCCAAGAGCAATCATGACATTGATTGCTATTCCAGATGCTTTCGCAGGTTTTTTAATCTTTTTAAATACTGTGAATTTCAATATCTGATAGATGACAAACATTCCTAATATGAAGAGCAGAACATCTCTCCAAAATCCTTCGGTGTTAATCATGATGCTTTCCCCCATTGAATGATATTGGCTGCCCAAACATATCCGATTCCAGCTGCCAACATGCAAACGATGGATCCGTCATGCACTTTCTTCTCTTGCAATGCTAAATGCAAAGAAAGAATTTGATCGACTTGTCCGATGTGTCCATAATCTTCCAAATAGATGGTTTGGTCTTCATCCAAACCTAGCTGTTCTAAAATGTATTCGTGACCGGATCGTTTGATGTGCAAAATGGCTAAGTAATCGATATCGCTTCTTTCCTTACCGGATTTCTCCAATGCTTTATCTATACACATGAACCAATTGGGCATCGATACTTCGTTCAGGCGATCCTTCATTTTTTGTGCATCCATAAGGCGCAATGATTTTTTGGCCTCTTCTAAGTTCTCGCAAGTAATCGGATTGGCTGTACCACCTATTTCGACACCCGCTGTTCTCGATAATGATCCGTCGGCAATGATGTGTGATCCAAGTAACAAGTTTTCCGGATGGTTTTTCTTTAAAATCAAAGCTCCGGCTCCAGCTCCTAAGTTGTACATCATTGACATGTTCTTATCAGTAAAATCGACAAAATCGGAATTACGATATCCACCAACAACCATAATGACGTTGACATCATCATCGGCGATCAACATATCTTTGGCCATCTTCATAGCAGAGACCGTTGTACAACAACGATTCGCCACATCGATACCCCAAGCGTTTGTCGCACCAATTTTATCTTGAATATAGAGCGCGGAGGTTGTCAAAGGATATTCTTTCCACTCTTCCCCCACACACAAAATGACATCGATATCGAGTGGATCGATACCGGTGTTTTTTAGTGCATCTTTTGCAGCAAAGACACCCATTTCCTGAGTGCCGTCCTGCTTGTCTGGCATTGATTTTGTCACAATCCCGAGCTTATTGATGACCGCTTCTTCCACCCAAACACCTTTTGTGGCTTCACTAATGTCTTTTGCGGTCATTTTTTTGTCCGGCAAATAAATACCGGTTCCAACAATACCAACTGTCGGTTTGCTCATACAATCACGTCTTTCTATTAATTTATATTACAGTCTCATTCCACCGTCGACAGAAATTGTCTGTCCGGTAATGTATGATGCATCTTGACTCGCCAAGAACAAAGCAACATTTGCGATTTCTTCTGGTTGTCCCAAACGTTTCAACATCGTCATTTGCGCGAACTTGTCTAGCAAATCCTGAGGAACCGTTTTTAAAATATCAGTCATAGTGTATCCAGGTGCTATCGCATTGACACGTACCGGAACGCCTTTTCTTGCAAATTCTTTTGCCCAAGTCATCGTCAACCCGATGATTCCTGCTTTTGTCGCTGCGTAGTTTGCTTGTCCGATATTTCCATAAACACCAACAACGCTGGAAATGTTGATGATGGATCCGCCACCAATTGTTTCCATTTGTGGACCGATGTGACGAACCAGATTGAATGCGCCTTTCAAGTTGACATCCAAAACAAGATTCCATTGCTCATCTGTCATTTTTCTTGTCATGGAGTCTCTTGTAATCCCTGCATTGTTGACAAGAATATCGATTTGACCAAATTCTGCGACCACATCATCAAAGAACTTCTTACAACCTTCAACGTCGGTCACATTCAAAGGAAAATAACTTACATTTTCTTGTTCATATTTCATTTCACCCATATCAGCCGCGATCACTTTCGCTCCCGCTTTGGCGAATGCTTTGCATATTTCCATTCCAATGCCTTGCGCACCACCGGTGACAACGGCAACTTTACCTTCTAGTTTCATTTGTTCACTCCTTATACTCTCTTAATGACAACACCGGTACCCATACCGCCACCGATGCAAAGGCTGGCAAGACCGAATTGTTTGTTTTGTTTGATCAATTCATATAATAATGTAACGACAATACGATTTCCAGAAACACCGACCGGGTGTCCAAGGGCGATTGCTCCACCATTGACATTGGTTCGTTCAAAGATCTCAGTTTCAGATAAATCATGTTCTTCCGCTAATTCTTTTACGACTCCGATCGATTGAGAAGCGAATGCTTCATTCAATTCTATCAATTCCATTTCGGATAATTTCATATTAGCGCTTTTCAAAGTGTTGCGAATCGCAGGCACTGGTCCGAGTCCCATGAAGTTTGGATCGACTCCGCCTTGTCCTACAGCTACGATTTCTGCCAATACTGGAAGATTGAATTCTTTCACCGCTTCTTCACTGGCGATGATTGTGAAGGAGGCTCCATCATTGATTCCGGATGAGTTTCCAGCAGTGACAGAACCGTCTTTTTTAAAGGCCGGTCTCAATTTCGCAAGAATTTCTGGTGTTGTGGTACGATTTGGATATTCGTCCTTATCAAATACGATAACACCTTTTCTTGTTGCGATTTCAATCGGTATGATTTCGTCATTGAAACGCCCGGAATCTACTGCATGAATCGCTTTCTGTTGAGAGCTGTATGCAAAAGCATCTTGCTCTTCGCGAGTCAAATTGTGTTTGTCGACGATGTTTTCGGCAGTAATACCCATATGCATTTCACCAAATGCATCTGTCAAAGCATCTTTTAACATGTGATCTTCCATTTGAAGTGTTCCCATTTTGGAACCGGAACGAATTTTCCCGGATACCATAAACGGTGCTCCAGACATGGATTCAACGCCACCTGCGACGACGATCTTTGAAAATCCCGCTTGAATCCCTACAAAAGCGTTCATGATCGATTTCATACCGCTTCCGCAGACCATATTCAACGAGTAAGCAGGTACGGTTTCAGGAATTCCTGATTTAATCGAAATTTGTCTAGCAATTCCTTGACCAATATTAGCTGGCAAGATATTACCAACAATCACCTCAGTGATTTGGTCTTTTGGTACCTTAGTTTCCTCGAGTAGTTTTGTCAATACTTGTGTTCCGATGTCAGCTGGATGGACATCCTTCAACGCACCTAAAAAAGCCCCGATTGGACTTCTTTTAGCACCGATGATAAAAACTCTTTGCTTCAATTGAATTCCTCCTTGGTTCGTATATTCAAATCTAATATATGAATATTTGTTCATATTGTGATTTTATTCTATACCAAAATATAGCAATTTGTCAAGCGCTTTCATCAAATAAAAATATTTTCATGAATAATATATTTGCGCCGTAATTGGTCATCATACAAATATTATCGCTAACTATAGCCAAAACCCATGTAAGCAAGTTCCATTGCATGAAATATGAATTCATGTTCACATATGTCATTTTTATTAGGCTCTTGTATTTTTGGCTCCGATAATATACAATAGTTTTGGTGATAAAATGGAAAAACTCGATTACAGATTACCGAAAACAAAAGTCGGTGAACGATCTTTCAAGAAAATCATAAGAGCGGGAAAATCGCTTTTTGCTAAAGACGGGTTTCAATCAACCTCAATTAACGATATCATCGCAAAATCAAAAGTCGCTGCCGGAACGTTTTATATCTACTTTGACAACAAGCTGGCTTTATATATGTATTTGCTGGATGAATACCGAGTCAACATCCGAAAGGCGGCAGCTGAAGCTATCAAAGAATGCAAAACGCGTCTAGAGGCTGAACGTGCCGGATTAAAAGCCTTTATTCTGTATGTTCGAAAGGATCCTCTTGCATATAAGATCATCTGGGAGTCGATGTTTGTCGACCAACGCATCTTCCAAGAATATTACACATCATTCGCCGCTTCCTATGTTCATCACTTGAAGAAATCTGTCGGGAACAAAGAGGTTCGTTCCGATATCGATTTGGAAACTGTTGCGTATATTCTTATGGGTATTTCCAACTTTGTGGGTCTGCAAATCATATTCAAGGAAAATTCTGATGAAGTAGACATTGATTTTGTCGTTGATGAATCCATAAAATTATTGCAATACGGAATGTTCTGTCATCCGGATTGTCCTGAAACAATCGAAAAAAAATAGGCAACCAAAATAAATTGGTTGCCTTTTATTTTACAGATTTTTAAACTTCCATCCGACTGTCTATAATATTACTGAAACTGTCAGCGTTCCAAGGTGATTCCATAATCATCTTCTCGATTTCAATAACAGATTTCGGTTGATTGAAATAATAACCTTGCATAAATCGGACTCCAAGATCGAATATGGATTTTATCATTTCTTCATTTTCTATTCCCTCAGCGATAACGACTTTTGATCGTTCCTTCGCTTCTCTTAAAATCCGATTGATAACATCTATGTCACTAGAACCATCCATAATCATCAAAACGTTCTCACGATCCAATTTTACGATTCCAGCTTGAAGATCTTTCATATCCTCAATGATCTCATGGTTGTGTCCCAGATCATCAATTGCTAGACGAAATCCGTATTTTCGAAACTGATTGATATTGTTCATGGCATTTCGATTCTTCGTCAAACTATAATAGTTATTGATTTCTAAACAGAACAGTTCTGGACTCATCCCGTATTTTTTTGTGATATTAAAGAATTGTTTTGCCAAACCATCAACTTCCAATTGTTTTGGACTCAGATTGGTTGAGATGAACAAATCACCAATTCTGGTTTTGCTACGCCAATTTTTATACTGCATGACGTTCTTTTCAAATCCCCAAGTACCGAACCAAGTGATATCTCCTGTTAATTCCATGACATTTAAGAATTTTCCAGGAGGTAATATTCCTTTGGTTGGATGTTTCCATCGCAATAAGGATTCCAAACCGATTATCTTACCGCTTTTAACATCGACTATTGTCTGATAATAAAGCAGGAATTCATCATTGGAAATGGATCGTTTGATTTCCTGATAGTATTCAGCGTTATGTTGCTCGGTTTCAATCAGATCTTCAGAATACATGTGCAGGCGGTTTTTTCCAGCTTTCTTGGCAACATAAACAGCCACTTCGGCATTTTTGAATAATTGCTCGGAATTGATTCCATCATATGGGAATACGACGACACCAATGGAGGCGGTTATTTCTTCGCCGGTACTGCGTAGCGGTTCACGGAACAGATTGAGAAGGTCGTCACCAATTTGCGAAATGCTTTCTGCATCTACAATGCCGGTGTAATAAAATAGAAAAATATCTTTTTGAAGGTGCCCCGCGATGGCATTTTTTGCACCATATTTCTTTAGTTTTTTCTCAATTTCAGCGATAACTTTATCGATGTCTTTCTGGACTGTGGCTGAATCTACAACTTGTCGAAAGTTGTCGATATTGATCATGTACAAAGTCGCTAAAGTTCCCTCTTTCGCAGTTCGGATAGAGTGGTCAATCAAAGCCAAAAGACTCATGTTCTTGATATCTTTCTTTTCCAGGACTTCCGGTTCTTTTTCTTCTTCACCGTTTTCGTCGCGTTCTCTCATAGCTTTCTTGTTTTTGCGTAGTTCCGCCAATTCATACGCGACATTCCGATACAAAAAGAAAAGCGCAACAATCGTAACTATGATCAATATAATTGCAACAACAATTTCCAGTGCTTGCGCACCAGTCGCCAATATTAGATTGATTCTCATAATACCCCCCTATTCATCGTTCATACTCGCAAACACATCTGCACGTCTTGTCTTCGGCAATTTGTTGAAGCGATCCATGAATTTATATGCATCCTCCAAAGTCAAAGGCTTGGAGAAGATGTATCCTTGGAATACATCTGTTGAAATTTCCTTTAGATACTCGTATTGTTTCTTCGTTTCGACACCCTCTGCAATGACTTTCATATCGAGATTGTGAACTAAGTTAACAATAGTTGCGACAATCCTATGATCCTTTGGATTCGCAAAGATTCCATCGACGAATGTTTTATCAATTTTCAGATTGTCAAATGCAATCTGTCTTAGGTAAGTCAAGGATGCATAACCGGTACCGAAGTCATCGAGCGATAATTTGATGCCAATTTTATGAAGTTCTTCGATTGTATCTTCTAGTAGAACGCTCGCTTCGATAAACAATGACTCGGTAATCTCTAGTGTCAGGAATTCTGGATTGACATCCGTTTCTTTGACAATTCTCTTAACAATATCAACAAAATCTTTTTGGAGAATCTGTACCGGTGATACATTGACGCTGATAATAAAGTCTTTCCCATATTTGTTTCTCATCTCCACTTGCGCCAAGCAAGCTTGTCTTAAAATCCAGGTTCCTATCGGAATGATCAGATAGGATTCCTCTGCATTTGCAATAAAAATCTGAGGTCCGATTTCGCCTAGAGAAGGCGACGTCCATCTAGCCAATGCTTCGAATCCGTAGATTTCATTCGTATTAGTGATCAATGGTTGGTATTTCAAGTAGATCTGATCTTTATTGATCGCTTGTGAGAGTTGTTCAGAGATTTCCGCTTGATAGCTAACAGACCGAGCGATTTTCTCATTGTAGAAAATAATCTTCTTATAACCTTCTTCTGATGCTTTGAACAACGCGGTATCGCACTTCTTGATCAATTCATCGAGACTTGTTCCGTCCGACGGATAAACGGCGACGCCAACATGTAATTTTACTTCTGTTTTGATGTTCTTTACTACCAACGGTTGTTTGAAATGAGTCAATAGACGGTTGATCGTGAATTCGACTTCTTCCAAAGAGTTGATGTTTTCTTTGATATAGACAAATTCATTTCCTCCGTTGGAAAAGAGTGTCTCGTTGTTTTTGAATACGATTTTCAGCTCATCGGCAATTGCTTTGATCAAATTATCTCCGATGATCTGTCCTTTTGTCACATTGATATTTTTTAAGTTGTCGACTTGAATCAAGCAAACAGCAACTCTTGTTTCCGATTTGAAGATGGTTTCATCGACTTCGGCACTTGCGGATGCACGATTCTTGAGCCCAGTTAAGATATCATATGCGAGATTATCATAAGTTTTCTTGATCTGACGATTGATCTCAGAAGACATCATATTGATAGCCTCACCAATTTTGTTCAATTCATTGAACTCTCTAAGTTCGACATTGACGTCAAAATTACCGTCTTTGATCTCGTCAATGGTCGCCAAGATGTCATTGATTGGAGAAAGTGATCGTTTTACAGATCGATGCATGATCAAAGCGACGAGTGCGATCATGATCATAGCGATTATCAAAATGATTGCGAACATGAATTCCATAGACAAAAAGACATTCGCCACTTGAAGACTGATCAAAGTATAATCGATTCCTTCGACGTCAGAATAGACGATTGCGTAACTGTTATTGAAAACAGTTGAGGTGAGCACAGTGTTGGTTTGATAATTCTCAAACACATATTGCATTCCATTCGTACCATAATCGTTTTCGATATCAATATTGCCGTAATTCAGGTAATCGACCAAGACGTAATCAGAAGCGTTCTCTCCTGAGTAGTAGAGGATTCTAGGGCTGCTAGAAATGCCCGAAAACAAAATAATCTGATTTCCGTCTGCTAAGATATCTGAATATTTTTCCGTTAGAAGGGTCGTCAAATCTGTCAAATTGACATCGATACCAACATATCCGACAAACGTCGATCCCTGATACACTTTTTCAACATAAGAAATCACCACGTTACCAGTCAATTCATCGGTATAAGGGGTTGTGAAAATGGAATCGTTGGATGCCAATTGCGTATACCAAGGTCGCTCTGTCAAATTCCAATCGGACGTGGATAACTCACCAGAATACGCGATGCCACAACCATCTGAACCACTGGAACAATTGGCAGATGAAGCGACATAAACCAAATTGTATAAGTCATCTTCCTGATAGACCATGACGTTTTCAGCTTGTGTCAAATAACTTTGATACAAATCGTAATTTGGATCGGTCTCTTCTGAAATGATCGCTGGATTACCTGCCGTCACATAAGCGAGATAAGCAATCACAGATTCGTCGTCTGCTAACCGAGAAACATCACTTTGGATATCATTGACGATTTCGGTGAATCGCTCGCTGACAACTTGATTTTGAAATTCTGCAGAACGAATTTGATCCTGATTGATATTCAAATAATAAAGAAATACTCCAACAGATAAAATCAAGATCAAGAACAGGGCGTCCAAAAATACCGTCAGAGAGACGATTCTTTTGGTAAGGCTATGTTGTTTAATCACATTTTGTTTTTTCTTCTTAGCCATAAGTCACCTCGCTATTCCGTAAACCATGATTTAAAGAAATCAAAGAGTCCGTATGGAACCCCTGTTTCCGGGCTGGAAATCGGGGAGATATAGATATTGAAACGTCTGGTACGATTACTGATCGCATATTCGATATAATAATATTTCCCTTGCAAATCAGTAATGCTGGTATTGTATTCCGTCACATCATAGAGATAATACTCTTCGTATTCGATCTCGTATGTGTATAAATCATTTAGATATTGATCCACGGGAAGAATAACATTGAAACTATAGAATCCGGCCATATTGCGCCCGAACTTGTATTGGTATTCGGTTGCACCGGTATCGTACAATTGAACGATACGGTTGTTTGGTCCGTAATATTCTGTAAATGTTGGGTAATCATCGGGATCAGTAACCCCGAACACCATGTCGTCTCCATTGGTTGATAGATTCATGACATCGATGATAACCAATTGGTCATTGAAATCTTGTGACTGATTTGCCAGAACACAAGTACTTGGAGTCGAACAATAATAGATGTCAAAGACGATTGATAAATTGTAAGTGACATCGGTAACGGTAATAAAATAGTAAACTTGAGTGACGCCATCTTCCGCCGTAACTCGAAACTCAATAACCACGTTGTCATCATAACCGGTGATTGGATCTTGAGTATAGTTGGCAACCAAGTCGTCGACAGCAGGGGAAGACGCATCGCTCACTTCGTCTGTCCAATACCAACTTGTTGTATTGGTATCATAAGCATATCTGGAAATGGTCGCGCCAAATGGTAGATAATCCAAGAAATAAGGAACATAAGTATCAAGAGGCACATTGCTGACCTTACCGTCCACTCTGTAATATGGATATCCTGCCTCATCCGCACCATCATAATCGATACCTTCGAAATAGATTGCAGGACTGTAAGATGAAGACGTTGGGTCACCATTTAGATCTGCAATATAGATATCCGGATACGTTGTCTCGTTCGCCAATTCGGAGAACTTAATATCGGATAAATATGCGTTTGTACCGAGATTCTTTTCAATCACCAGGTCGGTCTCAAATGTGATGTAATCTGTTGAGGATCCATCTCTATAATACACGAAACTAAACGTATAGATCCCCGGCAAGGTTTCATATGTCATATCGAGATAGAACAGGTCATCCACGGAATATGTAATCCCCACGATTTCCGAAGGATCATATGTGGTGAGTCCATCATTGGTTGTCCCTACGACAGATACCTCAAACCCATAATAATTCTCTGAATCAAGGATATATAAATCGAGGTTCGGATCCAGCCCAAGATTGATAGTGAATTCCGTCAATAATGCCTCTCTTGTTGTCTCAATCGAGTCAAGTTCAACATCATTTCCATCCTTCAAAACCGATACCAGATCAACCGTTCGTTCGGTGAGATAATGCGTATAAACAGATTGCGTGCTACCATCTTCTGCTTGTACGATGTATTCCATTTGATAAGTTTTATACCCATCTGTTATAGTGGTGGAAATCAAAGTCGCTTCAACGATTTCTGCAAAAGGACTGATCTGTAAAGTTCCCGGAGTCATGAAATCAATGTCATAAGTCACGTTGGACATGTAAGACGGATTGGATCCAGTAGAACTTGTGAAATTATACAAAGAACTATCCATATCGATTTCCGTTCCCATATTCGCATAGGAAGTGATAACGTATCCGTTATAGGTAATCGAATCTTGTTCGGAATAATAAGTAAAATCCAAAATGGAGCTGGATGAAGATGGATCCTTATCGAAATCACAAGTGTACACCGTCGAAGTAGGGAAATAACTGTAACTGAAATAATAATCACCAGATATCGTTGCTCCAATAAATGTGAAAGTGATATCAAAATAGCCGATACCCCCACTGATATCCACTGGATTGGAAGTCACTGTATAATAGGAAGAATTGACCACTGTTCCATCATTGAATTTTACCACAAAGTTATTTTTGAAATCATATCCTTGGGTCAAAACACCTTTATTATCTTCAAAATAAAGTGTGATGGACCCCATAGAATTGACATCACCAAGAGCGGTTACATCGGTAGGGTCAGTTACTGCGATAATCGATCCGCCATTGAATTGGACATCCTCAATCTGCGTTGTACCTGGTAGCAGATCCAAAGTTGGGGTGAATTCGATATATACTTGATAATCATTATAATATTCTGTCGTCGCATATAAATTATCACCAATGAAAGCTTCAGAATACACACTGAAATACCCAATCGAATAGGTGACGTTGTTAGTAATATCATGAGATGGTAACGTTACCGTCAAATCAGGAGGGTCCTCTGTCGAAATGACATTATTTTTTTCATCATATAAATCTGCTCTCAGCGTCTGTAATTCTGCGACAGAAGGTGCGTGTCCAAAGTAATCGTCCGGACGAATCGCAATCAAACCATAAGAAGAAATCAGCGCAGTGGTAATACTATAGGAAGCCGTCGTCTGAGAAACATTAAATGCCTCCATTGATATCGAGAACGTAACCGTATTGTTGATATAGTCAACATCTGGATTGGAGAGTATGGTATTGCTACCATCATCCTCTTCAATCGTAACATATACTGTATCGCTCGGAATCAATTCGGCTTTGTCATTAAATGTTGTTTGTCTCAGATTCAAATATCCATTTTCGATAGAGCTACCGAACTCTGTCTTCATCGCAGGAGAAATAACGTTGTAGTCAATATCAAGCGATATCTGCCCTGAATAGTCCTCGTCAATCATGCGAATATAGGACATATCGATATTTTTCGGAATAACGGATCCAAACGACTGACCTGCCGAAGTGGAAAGAACATACATTCCATTCGGTCTAACAGATGTAAATCGAGGTGCCAATAAATCATTATCCATAAAGTAGATATATTCGGTCAAATTCGGATCAGTTCTCATTGGAAAGTCCGAATCATAAATATATTCTGTGTCCAGATTTGTTAAATTTGGATCACTTGGGTCCTCTGTGATCCATGGGATGGTCAAAGGCCTGAAATAGGTATAGTAAGATCTTCCATTGGAATAAGAAGTGCGGGAATAAAAATAGAAGGTCTCACCATAGTTGCCCATGTAGTTGGATTCAACTCCAATTTGCTCATACACCTGATTGGCGGTAGCTGTATAGACATAAGGATTATATCCTGATCTGGATACGATTCTAGCGTAAGTATAATAGTAGCCGGTGAAGACAACTTGTGTGGTATCGTCTAACTTGGCAGAATAATAGATGGCATCATTGAATCGGAAATATCTGGATGAACTTGAAAAGTTCATAACCTGATCCAATCGTCCAATCAAATCAATATTCGGATTGGCGTTAACGATGAAATCAAATGTCCCGTCTCCTTCAGATGTCATAACACCATCGGTTCCCCTTTGTAAACGACCGAAAATTCCACCAAAACCACGTTTGCTTCCTGGCATTTCTCGTGAAGATTCTGTTGGGAAAATGAACGTATTGCCATCTGATAGATACACAGATTCAACGTCGGTAAAATCAAGATCAAAACGATTGATTGAGCCAAGACTACTTGTGAGAATGGCTTTCACATCACCATAATTGATCGCTGTGGTGATATTCACAGTTGTATAATAACTTCCAGAAGATGATCCCAATGCGTAGGTTGCGCCAACAATTCCTCCGGCCACATCTGTGGAAGAGATAGTTCCATGGTTCAACATGTTTTTCATAACACTCAAGCCATAACCAATGACCCCACCCGCAGAAGCATTGATTTGCGGTCTGTCATCTGTGCCATATGTGGTCTCAAAGTACTCATAAGCACTACTTGACGTGGAACCATTGTGATAAACATAGAATTGCTGATAAGTCGATCCTGTTTGATAGGTTCCGATCACAGTGGTCAACGCGGAAATATTTCCGAAGTTCAGTCCGTTTGAGAGAACAGAATCTTCAATGTCATTCTCCAATCCCATTCCGGCAGTAATCCCTCCGCCTTCCGCTTCATCATAAAGACTAGTCCCCAAAATACCTCCGGCTCGGGAATATTCATAGGTAATGACCAAAATGTCTCCGTTATTTGCAGTATCGTAAACTCTAGCGTCGCCATCTATGGTAGCACCAACGATACCTCCGGCTACAATTCCAGCTGTATAATTGATAATCAATCCAGCATAATAAGTCGCTGTTTCCCAGTTTGCTACACCACCGGTGTTTGAATTATAAGCGGAAATATTACCAAGATTGGACGAATTCTGAATGGAACCTCGATTCAATGTCACCATTCCACCAATAAAAGTATTGTTGGTTCCGTCGATTCCGTAAAGTCCATCCCCTTCTGTTCCGTAAGAGGTTGTGATGTTTCCAGAATTCAATGAATTGATGATACCTATGGTCGCTACTGGTTGAGTTGGTGATTGCTCCACGTCTTCTAAGTCGCCAGAGAAGTTGATATTTACCAAACCGCCAACATAGATGTTTCCTGTTCCGCTGATTTGTGCAAATGTGATATCCCCATCGTTCAATGAGTTCTTAATATATTTTCCGTCAGCCAAAATCGTTGATATGCCGGCAATATAGATATCATTGCTACCAGCGTTGATATTGACCAAGTCAATTGTTCCAAAATTATATACATTTAAATACTGGACATGGGTATTTCTTGTAATTCCTGTGATATATAAATCTGTTGACAAACTTAGCTGCGTCTGACCAGAATTCGAAAAATACTCAATATTGCCATAATTGGCAACAAAATTAAGTGTCATCACATTGTCACTCGCAGAGTATATTATTCCGTACGTATCATGATAAACATTGGAATCAAATACCATATCTCCATAATTATAAGATCTGGAAAGTGTGATACTATAACTTCCGATATCATAAATCAAAGGAATGAAAGTAAACTGTGTTTGACTATATGTCGCAGAACCTTCTGTAAAGTCAAAGGTTCCATGATTGAACAATAAAGCGTATTCAGTGACAGCACTTGGATTACTAACGCCGATCCCTGCAGAACGGATAGTTGCGGTATCCGTAACATAGGTATGGTGAATATCTCCACTATTGTATAGGTTAGCGAACAGGTATTCATCATTTGATTCCAAATCCGGTGCCAAACCTTCCAAAATGCCAAAAACTCCACCTACATTTTGATAGGAAGGAACACTGATGGTTTTTTTCACAGATTGAAGGTAGATATCACCATGATTGGCAACATTCACCATTTCTATAAGATTATTTGCTATATTGTAAATGTATCCAATCACTCCACCAATGCGAATCGTAATCTGTGTATATCCGGTTGCCAGAGTGATATCAGAACTGGTTTCAAATCCGTAGATGTCTCCATGATTCACAACATCCGTCAACGTAAGTTTCACAGATTCTGCCGCTCCTACAATCCCTCCGATATTGTAAGTGGCTTTGATGGAATAACTTGATGAAAAGGCGTGTTCATTCACATAGATATTTCCATTGTTTGAGGTGTACTCAATCACTCCGGATGCTTTTCCGACAATACCACCTGCGTATGTCTTTCCAATTGCTTCATCACCGAGGTCAATATCCACATCGACAAGAACATTGGAGATAGTACCACCAGTCATACGACCAGCGATTGCTCCAATGTAGAAAGTGTAACTGTAAATCACTTCCGTGTCAGTAAACGCGACATCAGATTGTGAGAAATTCAAATTCGAAATTTCAGATCCAGCTCCTAAGACGCTGAAAAGACCTCCATAATATTCGGTTCCCCTGGCGATATTTTGATTAATCGTTAAATTATAGATATAGAAATTGTCACTATTGTCGGTTCCCAAAGGATTGTAACCCGATAAGGACCCTGTAAAAGTATCTGCTGGAATGACATAAGCGTCATCTGCCAATATGCTCATATCCAAATCAGCAGTAATGACATAATCAGAAGCATAATAAGCCAAACCATGATTGATACTGTCAAACTGAATAACTCTGGCGAAAAACACGAAATCCACTGGGTTCGATATCAAATATACCTCATTATCCGAATCGTAATGGAATCCTTGCAACAAAGGATATCCATCCGTCGGATAAAAATGCCATACTTCTTTGCTGACGGTGACGGATTCTCCAGCAGATTCGTCTGTCAAAGATTCCGAAACTGTTATGGTATTCGCAGAGGAGTCAGTAATGGTGTATTTTCCATCATTCGATAAAGATCCATTTATCCAAATAATCTCACCAGCATGATAGATGGAAAAATCCAAAGAAGAGGATGCGATAACACCGGTGCTGCTTGTAAACGAGATATCAGATGAAGTGAAACTATAATTATTTAAACTGGAACTTGTGCTCTTTAATGTATTTGTGGTTTCACCAGTTGCAAGACCGTTTGGCGTATCGATGATAAAGGTGGAACTCCCGACCGTTACTTGAAGCAAATAAACGACCGAATCATAAACAAGATGCGAGATTGTGCCCCCATCATTTTCAAACAAAACCGGTTGCACATCGAATTTGTTGATATAGTTACCATTGACAACCACCTTGGATACATAATACGCATCGGTAAAGGTGCCTTGATTTGTATGTATTATTCCGGCGGCTTGGAAATCTTCCGATGAAGTACCAACAGCATAACGGATACCGGCTGTTGTAACCGTACTTCTGTTATCGATGACATAAACATTATCTACTATACCAGTTGACATATTGAATCCAACCAGATTGGATAATTTCGTAATATCCGTGTGCAACTCCAAAATTTCCAAGTTCGGATTGATCAATCCGACATTTGTGATTGTTCCGGAATTATAGTTGAACATACTATAATGCTCACTCATTGCAATGTCGATCGTTGTGTTTTCATCTACTTGGTCAATGTAAATCAAATGATCATATCCTGCAACATACAGATTTCTGATTTCAAATCCTTGTCCATCAAATGTCCCGTTGAATGATCGTTCATAAACGTTTTCAGCAACATCAGTAAATGCGTAACCGATTGGAACAAAAGCTTTCGATTGCATAACAGAATAATCAATATTGTTCCCTAAGACATAATCCAATGAAAGCAATAGATTGATCTTCGCATTGGACAGTTTATAATCTTGAGCAGGAACCCCACTGTCATATACTTCTGCAAAAGATACATCGATTGAGAACCGATACAATTCTTCTGCGGTATCAAATCGAACATATTTTCCGCTTACTGCACTTTCACAAGTGGAGTAATCCGCAGTATAGGTACAATAATTATCTCTTAGGTCAGCGTATGTGATATATGAGGTACTGCTTGTTTTGCTGTCTAGCGTTGTTTCCCAATCATAGGTCCCCTCAAATTCTAGTATGTCATTGGTTGGGACGCCTTGAGCGTCAACTGGAGTACTTGATAGATAGAATGGACCGAAGGCTAAAGCGAAAAACGCCACAAACAAGAGGACGAATAGATGTTTATAAATGGATTTTGTGAAAGTCATATCGTCACCCCTTACCAATCTCCGCCCCATGGCGGATTTGTAAGATTCCATACGTTTTCAGGTCCACCGACGCTTTGCACGGCTTCGACTGAAAAGGCTATTTGCAAAGAATATCCAGCAGTATAAGTTGAAAAATTCTCTGGATCGAATGTGCTGATCAAAGGGATTTCTGTGGGTGTGAATTCGTCTTGTCTTTGAACAGCTGTCTTATAATAAATGTAGTAGTCACTCTCTCTGTTATCATCCCAATATTCGTTTTCAGTATCGAGAGGATTTGGATCAAAATTATAATCAAATGGCATATATCCGTCAAACAAAATGGACAATTCCGTAACTTGACCTTGATAATCGGTATAAGTCAAAGTCAACTGTTCATAGATTATGACTCTAATGTATGTATCAACATTGCTATATACATTGATATACATTCTGAAATCTCCGAAGTAATATGTGTTGCCATCAGATACGATGTCAACGTAATAGACTCCTGTTTTCGTATAAATTCCTTCGATGTTCGCCGTAACGGTTTCATCGGTGAGAGTTTCGGATACGACAATCGATGTCGAATTCGGAATGCTGTCAATTGTATATCTACCATTGTTGTTTGCGGTTCCAGTCACTCGAACTGTATCGCCAACGGTGAATCCGGAAGTATCCATACTAGCAGAATAAATGGTGCCGGTACTGTTCGTGAACGTTAGTGAGATTCCGGTAGATTTGTTGAATGTTCCGGTTACAACTTCTTGAGCAAGATAGGGATCATTAACCCCGTCATCAAAGTATGCAATGACATCAACATCGACAAATCCCATCTCACCGTTGAAATTACCTAGGAAGAGATCCGTAAAATATGCAAGGGAAGATATGACGAAAAGTGATATTGTAACAACCAATATCAGCATTGAAAGGAATACTTTTTTCCGCATTACTTCAATCCCCAAGAACTTTTCCTCCCCCGACGAAATTGTAATAAAAAATGCCATCATCTCTATGTTGAAAGCACTTTTCATTCCTAGGAATAAAAAAATGCCCTCGTCATAATTTGACAACGGCAACTGGCTACCATCTTACGAAGGCCCTATAGCTTTGCGTCACTA
>JAFGQH010000004.1 GCA_016935815.1 Bacilli bacterium
CATAGAAAACGGATTTAGTTTCTATATTGTGTATGGGTCCATTATTCATGATGTAGATTATGATACAATACAGGTAGAAGAAATCACGACAAAGGCACTATCTCGAAAAGAAATCGAAGCGCTTATAACATCCAATTTTCAAAGAGAACTTGTCTTTATTGGAGCCTCTACAGGGACAGACGCACACACAGTTGGAATAGATGCCATCATGAATATGAAGGGGTATGCCGGCCATTACGGTCTGGAACGATATTCAGGAATAAAAACCCTCAATCTAGGGTCTCAAATATTGAATGAGGATTTTGTTCGTATCGCAAGAGAGCAAAAAGCCGACGTTCTGTTGGTTTCACAAACAGTCACCCAAAAAGACGTTCACCTCAAGAATCTTGTAGAGTTGGTCGAATTGTTGGAAGCAGAAGGATTAAGAAATCAGATCATTCTAATTGCTGGAGGTGCTAGAATCACATATGAACTGGCAAAAGAATTGGGATATGATGCTGGATTTGGCCCAGGTAGTTTCGCCGAAGACGTTGCCACATTTGCAATAACAGAACTTCTAAAAAGGAAGCAAAAGGAGAGTTAACTATGGATATCAAAAAAGTAGGACAAATTTCAAGCAAGAAAGGTGACAAGGGGAGTTCAACGGATTACAGTAGCCGTTCATTTCTAAAAAGCAATATACTTTTTGAAGTATTAGGGACGATGGATGAACTCAGTTCCAATCTTGGATTGGCATATCATCATACCAAATATGAATACCTATTAACAATCCAAAAAACATTGCAAACAATCAATTCTTTGATTGCTACAGACCCTAATTCAGAACAATATAAACGTTTAAAACAAATCCAGATTGACTCAGTAGTATCAATGGAATCATTGATGCAAGAGATTTTGGATCGTCATCCGTTAGAACCGCGATTCGCATTACCAGGATCTGAAAAATCGTTGAATGGTGCCTATATGGATATTTGTAGAACGATTGCTAGAAGAGCGGAGCGAAGGTTAACAGATCTGATTATGGAGCAAGAAAGAAATGACTTGGATATCGTTCAAAGTTACATCAACAGACTGAGTGATTTTCTATTTGTTTTATCATGGAATCTATAATTTAAAACTAGTTTTAATAGATTTGAACTTATCAAAATTGGACCTTTAAAAGTTAGGTCTACTATGTTATAATGGTAAGGAAATACAAGCGCTTACAAAAACAAGGAGAACACTTTGAAAACAATAGTGATAGGCGTCATTGGCGCCGATGTACACGCTGTGGGGAATAAAATTATAGAATTCACCCTCACAAACGCCGGTTACCACGTGGTGAACATAGGTGTTTTATCCTCGCAAGAGGATTTTATCAATGCCGCAATTGAAACCGATGCGGATTTGATCTTGGTTTCTTCCTTATATGGCCATGGCGAGATTGATTGTCGAGGCATGAGAGAAAAATGTATTGAAGCAGGGATTGCAGATATTTGTCTTTACGTAGGTGGAAATATCGTTGTTGGAAAACAAGATTTTTCTGAAGTGCAAAGAACTTTCCTCGATATGGGTTTTGACAGAGTCTATCCCCCTGGTACACCAATAGATAATGCTTTACAAGATATACGAGAAGATTTAGGAGAATAGTATGGCAAACTATTTGCTGATTGATTTCGGATCAACATTCACTAAATTATGTGCCGTAAACACAGAAGCAGAAGATATTATCGAGACTGCTTCCTATTTTACGACAGTCGACACAGACATTAGAACCGGATATCATGAAGCATTAAACCGACTCTTTCAAAAGATCGGAAAACAAATCGACTTTGAACAAGTGATCGCTTGTTCTTCAGCTGCTGGCGGCCTGAAAATGGCCGCTATTGGTCTCGTTGAGGAGCTTACTGTAGAAGCTGCAAAGAGAGTTTGCCTCGGAGCTGGAGCCAAAGTCGATCTCGTCTTATCTCACCACATAAACAAAACAGAAGTCCAGAAAATAGTCAACCATAAGATAGATATAATCTTGTTGGCCGGTGGCGCTGACGGAGGAAATGCCGAATGCGTAATTTATAATGCGAGACTTTTGGGAGAAATGGGAATCAAAATACCAATTATCTTTGCTGGAAACAAATCTGCTCAAGATGATATTTCAGAAATCTTCAATAAATATCAGATGGACGGTTATATCTGTGATAATGTCATGCCGAAGGTCAATGTGATGAACATTGACGCTGCCAGAGATATGATTCGTAAGATATTTTTAGACAAAATCATTGAGGCAAAAGGGATCAAGGCAATCGAAAATGAGATCGATGCAGTGATACTCCCAACCCCGAACGCTGTTTTGGAAGCCGCAAAATTACTATCAGAAGGATACTTGGATGAAGAAGGTTTGGGCGACATCGTTGTTTTGGATATCGGTGGGGCAACCACGGATATGTATTCGATGTGTTCCGTTTCCAAACGAAGCGATGTCATCATTCACGGTTTGGAAGAACCGTTCGCAAAACGGACTGTCGAAGGCGATCTGGGAATGCGATATTCCGCCCCTGGCATTATCAAATCTCTCAGTCAACAAGAAATCGAATTTATTAACAAAGAAAAAAAAGTCGACATCAAAGAAGAAGTCGAAAAAAGATACAATGATGTCAAATGTCTGCCTCAAAATGAACACGATGAATTTATCGATCTTTTTCTAGCCGAAGTATGCGCTTATCGAGCAATGCATAGACATGTTGGTAGAATTGAAGAAGTCTATACACCCATGGGTAAAGTTTACAACCAAACCGGAAAAGACCTGACGGACATCAAATATGTCATCGGTACAGGTGGCGCAATCATCAATACCAAAGACAAAGAAAGCATTTTGAAAAGAACGACCAATATTTTGCATAACCCATCCGAATTACGACCTACTGATCCGATATTCCTAGTGGATCAGAAGTATATCATGGCAGCGATGGGTCTTTTGAAAGAAAAAAATCCGTTATTAGCATTAAGAATCATGAAAAAATATATTGTTGAAATATAGAGGATAAATCCATGGACTTAAGAAACAAGAAGTTATCAGAATCAGAGTTTTTAAAGATCAGAAAAGAAGTATTGGAAGCGTGGGTTACTGGCAAGGATCACGAATTGGATCTGGAGAAAGCAGTCGAATATCTTAAACAGGTACCGGATCATAAGAATTTTGCTTTGAAATTAAACAAAGCAAAAATCGATGGACTCACAATGGTACAACCAAGGGCTGGAGTGCCTGAATTGGAAGAGCATATTAAACTACTTCAATATTTGGAAGAATGTGGAGCTGACTTCGTACCTTCCACAATTGACAGTTATACCCGACAGAATCGTTATAACGAAGCACAAAAAGGTCTTGATGAAAGCATTCAAAAACATAGAGCTTTGCTCAATGGATTTCCGGTAGTTAATCACGGAGTCAAAAATTGTAAACGCGTATTTGAAGCCGTAAATGTCCCGATAGAAGCGAGACACGGAACCCCAGATGCCAGACTATTATCCGAGATTATTCATGCAGCGGGATGGACCTCCAACGAAGGTGGGGGAATCTCCTACAATATCCCATATGCGAAATCGGTTCCTCTTGAAGTGTCAATCAAGAATTGGCAATATGTCGACAGATTAGTGGGATATTATGAAGAAAGAGGAATACGAATCAACCGAGAACCTTTCGGTCCTCTGACGGGAACCTTGGTTCCGCCATCTCTCTCGAATACCGTTATGATCATTGAAGCGTTGCTTGCTGCGGAACAAGGGGTCAGAAACATCACTGTAGGATACGGTATGGGTGGGAATTTGATTCAAGATGTTGCCGCAATCAAATCATTGTATCATCAGACCATTTTCTATTTAGACAAATTCGGTTATCAAGATATGGAAATATCCACAGTGTTTCATCAATGGATGGGTGGTTTCCCACAA
>JAFGQH010000033.1 GCA_016935815.1 Bacilli bacterium
CAAAAAGTTGCTTTGTAGAAAATCGCTATAAACGTCTTTATTTAGCCGTTAAACGATAAAAAGCAACTTGGTATAATTAACCTGGTGGAGCTGAGGGGATTTGAACCCCTGTCCAAAATAGCCGATCATTTGACTTTCTACATGCTTAGTCAACTAAATGGATTCAATCAATAGCCGTTAGTCAACAGTCTACTACTGATCTATCCTTATTGAATTCGCCTGCCAATCCTAAGGAGGTGGACGGACAAACTATCCTATTATCTGAAATTCAAATAGCGTAATAGGCACCGCTAAATGAATCCGTAGCTTCTTCTTAAGCTACGTAAGCGTAGTTTGTGTTTCCGGTTAAATTTAACCGCGCATTTTTACATCTACCGATGGCATGCTTATCAAATTCGTACTACCCTGTCGAATCCAGAACAGCCCCAATTAAGAAGTCAAATTCTGAAGACGTTTTTCAACGTCTTTTTCTTTTTGACTTTGACGTTTGTCGTAAAGTTTCTTACCTTTGCACAAGGCAACTTCCACTTTACACAAACCTTCTTTTAGATACACTTTTGTCGGTACCAAAGTCAAACCTTCAAGTTTGACTTTCTGACCCAGTTTGATGATCTCATGTTTCCCCATCAGCAACTTCTTATCTCGATTCTCATCGTGGTTGAAGATGTTACCATAATCATATTTAGAAATATGCATTCCGATGATATAGAGTTCGAAGTCTCTGACTTTAACATAACTCTCTTTGATGGAGAATTTCCCCAAGCGTACCGATTTAATCTCGGTCCCCTTGAGTATAATTCCGCATTCGTAGGTTTCCAAGATGAAATAATCATGTGCCACTTTTTTGTTGTTGGCTAAGATTTTCATGGAGCACCTCCTTTATGCGAGTTCGAAATCGATCTTTCCTAGCAAGACGTTCACTTTGACCAATTTCACTTTTACTTCTATACCTATAGTATACTGTTTATTTGTGTTTTTTCCAAGAAGAATCAAATTGTTTTCATCGTATTCCATCTCCTCATCAAAAGTGGAGATATGAACTAAGCCTTCCACTGTATTCGGAAGTTCCACGAACATTCCGAATTTGAGAATGGAAGAAATGATTCCTGTGAATGTCTCCCCGATGAATGGTTCCATATATTCAGCTTTCTTCATGTCCATGACTTCGCGTTCAGCAATCATGGCCAGACGTTCCATCTTGGAGGATTGTTTCGCGATTTCATCCAATCTGACTTTGAAGTCATCATTGATGTGTCGATTGTTGTTGAAGAGGTATCTTCTCAACAAGCGATGGACAATCAGATCCGGATAACGACGGATTGGTGAAGTGAAATGAGTATAGTGTTCAAATGCAAGGCCATAATGACCAACATTGTTCTTGTCGTATCTGGCTTTCGCCATAGATCTCAGCAGTAATGTATTAATGACTTTCTCATACAATGTACCTTCCACGTTCTTGAGGATCTGTTGCAAATTGAACTGAGCGGTATCATCGTCAACGCCCTGTTCTATGCCAAAGCGTTCCAGAAGATTCAGAATCTGTTTTAATTTCTCTTGATTCGGTAATTCATGGATCCGATAGATGAATGGCAATTTCATCTGAGATACATGAGTGGCAACCACTTGATTCGCAACCAACATGAATTCTTCGATCAAACGTTCGGAACGAAGTCTGTCTCTGACTTTGAGTTCTTTGATGTCTCCTGTTGAATCATAGATGATTTTCGGTTCGATCGTCTCGAAGTTGATCGAACCCATGCGTTCTCTGACATCGGAAAGTATCGTTTGCAACTCGCTCATGAGCAGCACTTCTTTTTGGATGTCTTTGTATTCTTGAGAAACTTCAGGGTCACCATCAATGATTTTATTGACATTTTCATAAGTCATCTTGTGACGACTCTTGATGACGGAAGGATAGATATCGTACTTCAATACTTCTCCCTTTTTGTTGATTTGCATCTCGCAAGAAATCGCAAAGCGATCCACTTGTGGATTCAAGGAACAGATTCCATTGGATAGTTCTCTTGGTAACATCGGAATAACCGAATTTGCCAAGTAAATCGAAGTCCCGCGATTGAAGGCGCATTTATCGAGAACCGAGTCTTCTGTGACATAATGACTGACATCGGCAATATGAACACCTAAGATGTAGTCTCCTCTGTCTGTTTTTTTGATTGATACAGCGTCATCGATATCCTTTGTATATTCTCCATCAATAGTAAAGATGGTTTCGTTTCTGAGATCGACTCTTCCACCGAATTCGGATTCATTGATGACTTGCTCCAAAGACTTGGCGAATTTCAATTCTTCTTCCGAAAATTCGTTTTGAAGATTATGACGGTGGATCACTTCGACGATTTCAATACCTTCGTCTCCGAAGGTTCCCAAAACCTTCTCGAGACTGCATTCCTTGATAAAGGATTTCCCGTAACGAGTGATCTTCGCTTTGATCAATTGATTGTTCTTGACTTTGGCTTGATCTTGTTTTCTGAGTTTGAATACAACATCATTGGTATAATTCTTTGGAAAAATCTGACCATTGAAATATTCTCCTACCACCTGTGTGATATGACGTTCCAAAACCTTGACAATTTTTCCTTCGAGTTTACCTCTGGCTTTCTCATTGGTAATCTCGACCAGACAGACATCTTCATCCATCGCGGTATTTTTTGCGGTTTTCGGAATATAGATATCTGGCATCTGCTCATCATCCACGATGATGAATCCATACCCTTGATATTTTAGGTCAAAGACCCCTTTTTTTAGATTTTTGTTTTGATAGACTTGATAATTTCCATCTTTGTCACGGTAGATTTTTCCCTCTTCCACAAGCTCATGAAGCGCTTTGGTGAGTTGTTGGAACCCTCGTTCCGTGTTGATATGCATCATTGCTGCAAGTCCAACCAAAGAGCGTTCCTTGTTGGAGGCTCTTTGGATTAAGTTGTAAACTTCGTTTTTCATTTGAATTCCTCCTTCAGGAAATAAAAAAGAACACGTAATGTGTTCTTTACAATACCAATGCTAAAATTGCAACAGCCACAAACGCAACGGATATGCCAACGGAAATTCTTGTCAATAACAATTCAGCACCGCGTTGTTTCTGGTTTTTGAACAAATCTGATTTCTCTCCCGAGAATGTATTTTTAACATCGTCTTTCGACTCTTGAACCATTACTATAATAATTAGGAATAGTGATAAAGCAAACAATAACCAGTGATACCAGTACATGATAGACCTCCTTCGAATACTTTACATTTCGCACTAAACTATTATACCATAAAAAAATGTTTTTGGAAGACCCAAAAACATGTTTTTTTTATGAGATACTAGCGTAGATTGTAGAATGAACCCAATCCTTTGTATTCTGCAACTTCATCCAATTCTTCTTCAATACGAAGCAATTGATTGTATTTTGCGATACGGTCTGTTCTGGACAGAGAACCAGTCTTGATTTGACCAGCGTTTGTAGCGACGGAAATGTCAGCGATGGTTGTATCTTCTGTTTCACCGGAGCGGTGAGATACCACTGCAGTATAACCAGCGCGTTTTGCCATTTCGATGGCATTGAATGTTTCTGTCAAGGAACCGATTTGGTTGACTTTGATCAGAATCGAGTTGGCGATGCCAAGTTCGATACCTTTTGCCAATTTTTCTGTATTGGTAACGAACAAGTCGTCACCGACCAATTGGATTTTGGATTTCAAAGCAACAGTCAATTCTTTCCATCCGTCCCAATCGTTTTCATCCAAACCGTCTTCGATTGAAATGATAGGATATTTGTCTACCAAACCTTCATAGAATTTGACCATTTCCGATGCAGTCAAAGATTTGCCTTCACCTTTCAGGTCATATTTCTTGGTTTCTTTATTGTAGAATTCACTCGCTGCGACATCCATTGCGATATAAACGTCTTTTCCAGGAACGTATCCGGCTTTTTCGATTGCTTCGATGATAACTTTGATTCCAGCTTCGTTGGAATCCAAGTTTGGAGCGAATCCGCCTTCGTCACCGACTGCTGTATTGAATCCATATCCGCTCAAGACTTTTTTCAAGTTATGGAATACTTCAGCGCCCATACGCAACGCTTCTTTGAAAGAAGGTGCGCCAACAGGCATGATCATGAATTCTTGGAAGTCGACGTTGTTGTCCGCGTGGCTTCCACCGTTGATGATGTTCATCATCGGAGTTGGCAATTGTTTTGCGTTGAAACCACCCAAATACAAATACAATGGCAAACCGACATAGTCAGCCGCTGCTTTTGCACAAGCAAGGGATACACCCAAGATTGCATTCGCACCCAAGTTGGATTTGTTTGGTGTGCCGTCAAGATCGATCATGATCTTGTCGATTGCTGTTTGGAATGTGACATCATAACCGATCAAATTCGGAGCGATGACTTCGTTCACGTTCTTGACCGCTTTGGTGACGCCTTTTCCAAGATAGCGTTTCTTGTCTCCATCTCTTAATTCGATGGCTTCGTGTTCTCCGGTTGAAGCTCCACTTGGAACAATCGCTCTACCAAAAGCGCCTGATTCTGTGAATACTTCTACTTCAATTGTTGGATTTCCGCGAGAGTCTAGTACTTCTCTTGCGAAAATGTTACTAATATTTGGCATAATATACCTCTCCTTTAAATAATATTTTTATATTAATAAGTTTGTTTGATACCGATATAAGTCCCTACTGCTAGGAACAAGACTTCCAGCAGCACCCAGAAATTTAGGGATAATAGGGATGAAACCAAAGTGGCGATATAAGATTGGAACATGAACCAGTAAACGGCAGGTGTATACAACAAAGAATAATCATTGTAGTAAAGAGCATTGTAATAAATCGATGGGAACAACATGATTATTAACGCCTGTATCACAAGGAAAAATCCTGTGAATAAGATATAGAAGATATGTGGATTCAGATATTGTTTTCTTACCGTTCGGCCGATATACATAGCCGACAAGAAGAACAACAACATCGAAAACGACAATGCCACTCCAAGCCCTGCAGTCAATCGTTGGATATAGTAATCCAAAAGACCTAAGGCAACACCCATAAGAATGGATATCACTCCACCATATAGTATAACAAAAAGCAGGTCTTTTGCATGAATATCTTTCAATTTCGTGTCAAATTTATACAATGAGGGATTCTCCTGTCATTTCTTCTGGTTGTTCAAGTTCCAACAGTTTCAACATTGTCGGTGCGATATCTCCAAGGTTTCCACCATTGGATCTGAGTTTCACATTCTCGTCTGTGACGATGAACGGAACTGGGTTTGTTGTATGCGCTGTAAACACTTTACCGTCATCCGTCAACATCTTCTCGCAGTTTCCGTGATCGGCTGTGATCAAGCAGATACCACCCAAAGACAAGACTTTATCAACGACCTTGCCGACACATTCATCGACGGTCTCCACCGCTTTGATCGCTGCCGGGATGACTCCGGTATGGCCGACCATGTCGCCATTGGCGAAGTTCAGGATGACAACATCGTGTTCTTTTGAATCGAGTTCTTTCATCAAAGCGTCGGTGATGAGATATGCACTCATCTCTGGCTGTAAGTCATAGGTAGGAACTTTCGGGCTATGGATCAATACGCGTTTTGCGTTTTTGATGTCCTTGTCGACCCCTCCGTCAAAGAAGAAAGTCACATGAGCGTATTTCTCCGTTTCTGCGATTCGTAATTGATGCAGTCCCTTATCGGAGATGTAATCCCCGAACATGTTGCTTAGGTCATTCAATCCGAATGCAAGATCACCTTTGACGGAATCTGCATACTTCATCGTAGAAATGAAGGTGATGTTTTCTGGTCCGCCTTCGGTGTTGAGTTTGCCTTCCAATGCTTTTGGATTGGAATAAGCAGTCGAAATTTGGATTGCACGATCTGGACGGAAATTCATAAAGATGATGGAATCATTGGATTCCACAAGTCCTTCTTTGTCGACAACAAACGGCAATACGAATTCGTCGGTGACTCCTGCTTCGTAGGATTCTTCGACGCCTTCGGCCGCGTTTGGTTTCAACGGTGCTTTTCCAAAGGTCATGGAATCATATGCTTTTTGGATCCGATCCCAGTTTTTGTCACGATCCATCGAATAGTAACGTCCGGAGACGGTTGCGACTTTTCCGAAGTTGATTTCTTTCATATATGTTTCCAGATCACGGATGAATCCGGCACCAGTGGTAGGTCCGACATCACGGCCATCTAGGAATGCATGTACATATGCACGCTCGACGCCGACATCCTTCGCTGTTTTCAACATTGCTTTGATATGAGTGATGTGGGAATGCACACCACCATCACTCAACAATCCAAACAAATGCAGTTTCGAATGATTGTTGAAGGTGTTTTTAAAAGCATGAAGATATGCTGGGTTGGTTGCGAATTTGTTTTCACGAACGGCTTTGTTGATGCGAGTCAGTGATTGATACACAACACGACCGGCACCGATGTTCATATGTCCAACTTCCGAATTTCCCATTTGACCTTGAGGCAATCCGACTTCCTCTCCAGATGCTTCTATTTGGATGTTTGGATATTGTTTAAAATATTGATCAAGATTTGGATGTTTTGCTAATTCATATGCGTTACCGGCATAGTGTTTTCCGATTCCAACGCCATCCATTATTACGAGTACTACAGGTTTTTTCATAGTATCACCTCACCATTGTATTATACTATAATCAGAGCCTATTTGGAAGAATAATGATTTGACTGTAAACACTTACACATTTTAAAAAATAGATAATAAATGAATAACTATTTGATATAATGAAATTGAGGTGGTAGGTATGGCACAGACCAAACTAGAGAAATTGACAAAAATACTGAAGAAAAAAGTCGATAAAGGAAATATCAATTATGCAATTCCGGACTTGTGGAACGCTTGGAACTACAACGGACCTGAGATGCGAAAGATTCCAAGTCAGGAATTGTTGGTGAATCCTTATCGTTTTTATTCTGTCTTAATCGACGAATACATTCTTCCTCATAAAAAAACAAGAAAGAACTATTCCGAATCCTTATCCAAAATCAACAATCACACACTTGGAAAAGACGAACTTGGTGGAGACTGGGTACGCAAATCCGTATTGTACTCCACAATGATTCGTACCAGCAGTGCATGGGATCATGACCGATCCTTCTCCTTAGATCTTTCCAATTTCAATGAGATGAAAGAAACCGGGACGTTTGTAAAAACATTGGCACTTTTGCCACTGTTACAAAAAATGGGTGTGGATACCCTCTATTTGTTACCAATCTCAAGATTCTCTTTGAAAGACAAAAAGGGAGAACTTGGTTCCCCTTATGGAATCGCTAACTTCTTCGATCTGGATCCGAACCTGAAAGAATCGATGACCGGGAAAGAAATGACATTGGAAGAGGAATTCCAAGCTTTGGTAGAAGCGTGTCATATTCTCGATATGAGAGTCGTCATCGATATCATTCCTCGTACCAATTCTGTGGAAAACGATTTGGTGAAAGACCATCCGGATTGGTTCTACTGGATCAAAGCCAGTGAAGCATCCGAATATCGCGTTCCATATGTGGACGGAATCTCCAGTACGGTTTCACCGAAACCGGAATACATGGAAAAAGTGTATGAAGCCAAAGATGTTCAAAGACATATCAAAATGTTCCAACAAAACCCAAGAGAAAAGAATCCGGATTTGTTTGAACAACTCAAACAACAAGATGGCAATCTAATGGAATTGATCGAGCAGGAATTCGATCTCAAAATCGCTCCGGCGTTCTCCGACCACATCAATGATGTGCAACCGCCTTGGACCGATGTCACCTTCTTCCGGATGTTCCTGGATCACCCGGCAGCCAATCTAAAATTTCTGACGAACAAAAAAGCAAATCCATATATCCTGTTTGATTCCATCAAATCAAACCTCTTCCCTGGAAAAGTTCCGAATCAAGAATTATGGGATCTCCTGACTAGCATCATTCCCTATTATCAAGATACATATGGCATCGATGGAGCGAGAATCGACATGGGACATGCCCTACCGAAAACATTGCTACAAATGATCATCAACGCTGCCAGAAAGAACGATCCTGACTTCGCCTTCATCGCTGAAGAATTGAATCCGGACAATGCGGAAAAAGCACAAGAATCCGGATACAATATCATCATCGGAAATGGCTTTTGGATGGAACCAAGAATTTGGGAAAAGAAATTCCATAAGTTCGTCTATGGTGCGAAAGATATCGCTCTGCCGATGTTTGCTTGTGCTGAGACCCATGATACCGCAAGAATTGCCGGACGTGATGGAGGACACAATCTTGCTCGTCTGACAACAACCTTGAACATGTTATTACCGAATCTTGTTCCATTCATCAATTCCGGTCAAGAAGTCTATGAGACACAACCGATGAATACCGGTGTCGATTGTACCAGTCAAGATAAATTCAAATTGCCACAAGATGATTTGTTCTATGGTAAATTAGCTTTGTTCGATAAATATGCAATCCACTATTTGAATCACAATCGTTGGGAACTCCCGGATCATCTCGAAGGAATCAAGAAGATCCGTGCTGCATGGCTCGATCAAATCACAGATTTATCCTGCTATATCCCACTGTATTTCAATGAGTTTGATACTCCTGCAATCGGAGTCTCCTACTTCAACAAAGCAACGAACAAATGCTTGTTGGTCGTAGCCAATACCAATGTCTATGATGATATCCATTGCAATGCTTCGGTTCATAAATTAAGAGAAGCTGCTGGCAACAACGATCATGTAGGAAGACTTCTGTATTCTACATATGAATTCAGCAGAGACTATCATGATTTCTCACCAGATGACAGAATCTACTTCCATCTAGGTGCCGGTGAAGTCAAAGTCATCGAGTTCTAAATAAAAACAAAGTCTGCTTTTTGAAAAGGCAGACTTTTTTATATGTCGATTTTTATTTGTTATTCAATCTCGGTTTCAATATCTTATACAACTGTATCAGCAGCACGATGTAGATGAATGCCTCCACAGGGAACTTCGCAATCCGTAATGGTAGTTGTGGAGTATAAGGAATGCCATAGAGATTGCTGACCCAAAGAGGTGTCAGGAAAATCGTCGTAGCGATATGAACCAATAAGAAAGAAAAAATCAATCTGTGGTTTTCTTCGGATTCCTTTCGTTTCCAAATCACAAATGCCAGTAGTAATAAAGATACGACCAAAGCAATCGAGCCAATGATATAACGCATCGTATTGGTGAAATTGATATTTGTACTGATGGAATCAATATTGAAAAGAACGAATACACTCGTCACCACCAATATTCCGGTAAATACGATATTGATTGTTGAGAAAATCGGCAGTTTTGATGTTTTGATTTTCGCAATCAATCCCGGCACAAAACCATACAGCATCGCATTGAAAGTGAATCCGAAATAGAACGGACCCGTATTCACGCCCCAGATCGCATAGCCGATCAGATCAAACGCAACAGCGGACAAAACACCATAAATCGGTCCGAACAATAATCCCACTAAAATAATAGGCAGATATCCGATTCCGAACTTGATGATGGTTGTACTCGGTGGATAATAGATTGAAACAAATTGATTCAATATGATTCCAATTGCCACCATCAAACCGGTGAAAATCAGATTTCTTAAATGTTGGTTGCGCATAATATCACCTCAGGCAAAAGTCGATTGTGTTTTGATTGGTTTCTTCTAAGAACTGGTTGATTTGTCGAAATGGTTTGGCTCCGAAGAACCCTCTATAAGCAGAGAGCGGAGACGGATGGACGTTCTCGATGATGAGATGATGTTTGTTTGTGATCAAGGATTTCTTGCTTCGGGCAAACGATCCCCAAAGGACAAAAACGACCGGCGTCTCTTTTTCATTCAGCAAGCTGATAATATGATCCGTAAAAGTCATCCAACCAAAATCACGATGTGACAAAGGTTGGTTTTTTCGCACGGAAAGGATGGCGTTCAACAACAGAACGCCTTGTTTTCCCCATTTGGTTAAATCTCCAGAACGAGGCATTTCACAGCCTAGATCCTGTTTCAATTCGTTATAGATATTGATGAGGGACGGTGGTAACTCCACACCGTCTGGTACGGAGAATGCAAGTCCCATTGCTTGATCTGGGTTGTGATAGGGATCCTGTCCCAATATCAAGACTTTGGTTTGTTCATAGGAAGACAGACGGAACGCATCAAATACATGGTTGATGGGAGGATAGCAGATATTCTTCTTGTAATCTGCAATGACTTTGTCTTTCAATGACACAAAATATTCCTGTGCGAATTCGGATTCGAGAATCTGATCCCAATCGTTACCGATCATTTGCGATGTGAGCAATCTGCAGCTTTGCAACTGGTGCACTCCAGATCCTCACACTCCTCTGGTTTCGCTGTTTTCTCATTCAAGGCATAACTCAAGATATAAATGACGACGACAAGGACGATGATTCCGATAGCGATTAATGTTCCAGGCATCTCATTCCACCTGATCCACTTGTGCTCTTACCGATTGCAAGAGTTTTTTGACGGAATCTTGGGCATGTTCTAATGAATTGCCAATCACTCCACCATAGATTTTCAGTTTCGGTTCCGTTCCCGAAGGTCTTAAGACAAACCAGGAATCATCATCCAGGAAATATTTGATGACATCGGATTGATACAAATTAATCGGAGTAACTGTATCTCCTTCAAACCGTTGTAACAATTCATAGTCTTCTTTGGCGACAACAGAGATGCCATTGACTTGGTCTAAAGTAGAATTACGGAAGGAATTCATGATTCTCGCGATTCGTTCCTGTCCTTCTTTTCCAAGCAATACAACATTCTCAAGTCCTTCATAGTAATACCCATATTCTTCATAGATATCAATCAGTTTATCATAAAGAGTTTTGTTTTCTTCATTGTGATAGAATGTCGCCGCTTCCGATATCAACAACATCGCTTGTAAGGAGTCTTTGTCACGAACAAAGTCTTTGACGACGTAGCCGTAAGATTCCTCATATCCAAAGACAAAGGTTTTATCCGTTGATTCCAAATAGCGAGCTTGTTCGCCGATGAATTTGAATCCGGTCAAAGTCGAAATGATTTCCATGCCGTAATTCTTTGCGATTTTCGCTCCGAAATTGGACGTCACAATCGTGTTGAAAACAACACCTTTTTTAGGTAAGGTTCCGAGTTTCTTCTTTTCGGTCAACAAATAGTTGATCATCAAAGCTCCGGTTTGGTTTCCGTTCAAATAAACATATCGATCATTGTCTCTAACGGCGATTCCCAAACGATCGGCATCCGGATCGGTCGCAATCAACAGATCGGCATTCAGTTTCACCCCGAGTGCTTCTGCCATTGCAAAGGCGGATGATTCTTCCGGATTTGGTAATTTGACGGTAGAGAAATAGGGATCATGTTCCATCTGCTTTTCGACAGGATGGACATCATATCCGGATTCCCTCAACAATCTGGTTCCAAGTTCTGCACTGGTTCCGTGCAGCGGAGTAAAGACAATGGTAAGCGGTTTTTCAAGTCCAGGATGAATGGAAATGCTTTTCACTGCGTCCAAGTAAGCCTTGTCCATTTCTTCATCGAGAAATTCGACGAGATCTTTCGTCAATAGATCCGTAAAACTCATCGCTTCAATGGAGAACAAATCTTCGATTTCATTGACGTAGCCGATGATTTCATTGGCGTAGTTCGGTGTGAATTGACAACCGTATTCATCGTAAATCTTATATCCATTATACTGTGATGGATTGTGACTAGCGGTAATCACGATTCCAGCAAGTGCATGTGTTTCGCGTACTGCAAAAGAGAGTTCCGGTGTCGGTCTTAAATCATGGAACAAATAGGATTTGATTCCTTTCGCACCCAGGACCTTGGCGGATTCTTTTGCGAACTCTTTTGACATCAGGCGATTGTCATGGGCAATGACAACCCCTCGCAAGAGTTCCTCTTCTTTGTAGGTTTTGAGAAGATAGGTTGCAAGCCCTGCGTTTGCACGACGGATCGTGTAGATATTCAGGCGATTTGTTCCTGCTCCCAATACCCCCCTCATACCTCCGGTTCCGAAGGTTAAGTTGGTATAGAACATATCCTCGAGTTCTTTCTCTGTTTTTCCTTCCAGGTCTTTTTTTACGAAAGTATCCAAACCTTTATAGTCCAACCATTTTTGATATTCTGTATTCCACATACGGATTTCTCCTTTCAAAGAAAATACTTTTGATGGACTCAAAAGTATTAAAGTATATAATCCACGACGTTTTCTTTTCTTGGCTTTGCTTCGTCCTCTTCCAATGCGGGATAGCCGAAGCAAATCGAAATGTCGTGCTCATAATTCTCAGGTATTTTTAATACTCTGTCGATATCGGCTTTATTCGCTTGATGATACATGTATCTGGTCTCTCCGATGATGCAGGATCCGATACCCATAGCTTTCGCACCAAGGGCCATGTTTTCAATCGCGCATCCGGCATTGATTTCCGAATATCCTTCGATTTTCGAACTGATGACGATGACAACGGGAGCGTGATAGAAAATATGGAAATTGTCTTCTTTTTCGATTCCCAAACGTTCCATTCCTTCCAAAGCAAGACGATTCATCTCTTCGATCTTGTCTTTGTTCGTGACAACGGTGAAATGCCAGTTTTGTTTGTTTTTCGCACTTGGCGCATACAAACCGCATTCCACGATCGTGTTCAATTCTTCTTCGGTAATCATGTCAGGCTTGTAATCTCTTACGCTTCGCCTTTTCAAAATAACGTTAACTGTTTCATTCATAAGAAATCCTCCTACAAATCAATAAGTTCTTTGATGTTATCATTGCATGCTTCATAAACTTCCAAAGTTTTCGTCGCAACAATCTTTCCAAAATTGATTGCTTCATGCATATTCTTACCGTGAATCAAATAGAATATTGTTCCGGATAACAAAGCATCCCCAGCACCCATGGTGCTTTTTATCTCCTTCATTTTGTGAGTGATACTTTGATAGATGTTCTCTTCAATATTGTAAGTGATCGGTTCATTGGCAGAGGAGACCATACAGTGTTTCACTCCTCTTTGTATCAACTGCTTTACACCGTAAATTATATCACAATTTTCGATATCAAGTAACGAATTTAACTCATAATTGTTGATCTTCAACAGGTCGATGAATGGCAAAACAGATTGGATGCGAACCACCTTGGTCTGAGATACACCGTCGACATAGATGAGTTTGTCTTTATATGTTTGAATCAGATATTCCAAAACCTCTTGTCTTAAATTGGTATCGAAAATCAACACGTCAAATGATTTGATATAATCATCCAAAGGTTTGAATTCCTCGATTGTCAAGGTTTCAAATGCTCTCATATCGTTGACTCCGGTAACCATCTCACCGTTACTATCATGAACAGCCAGATAGGTGGATGATAGACTGTCTTTCCGGAAGGAATGAGAGAAGTCAATTCCAAGATCGGTTAATTCCTTTTCCTGAAGGTTTGCGAAGCGATCCGCTCCCAAAATGGTAAGGAATGCAATATCCGCACCTAGGTTATACAGATTGGTTGCGATGTTTTTGGCAACGCCACCCAGGGAAATCGAGATATGTCCGATATTGGATTCGTGTGGGATCACAGGTTCTAATGTGGTGCCGATCAAGTCAATGTTACAAGCACCGATAACGAGCAGTCTCATTCTAGGATGTCTGTGAAGACATAATCCACATCATGCTTGATCAGTTTTTCTGCTAGGGTCTTGTCATTCACAACTCCCGTGCTGACTTTGAGCCCGAATAGATGCATGTCTTTTACAATATCTTTGGTGAGATGGCCGGCTTTAATATGAAGATTGAATCCATGATTCTTACAGAATTCAAAACTATCCTGATCCGGCTTGTCCACCGTTAAGAACAATTTATTAGCATCCAATTGTTTGGCTAAGTGATTCAGATGTTTGCGATTATCGGTCAAGATATGTACTTGATCATGTTTATAAATTTCGTTCAAATCATTGATGATACGATCGAAGTGTTCCGGTTTCATGTATTTTCCCAAGCGGATAAATACGGCTTTTCGATATGCGGAACAGATGGCTAAAAAATCAGATAATAGCGGTATGAAAAGATTGGGGTTCAGATTGGTCGTTTTGCGATCGACCAAAGCGAATTTCTTCAGTTCTTCGTATTGGAAGCTCGGAATATAGAGATTCAACAACCCAAGTCGTAACAAAGTGTCATCTCTTGTGATGATGATCTTGTTGTCTTTTGAGACTGACAAATCCGCACTGATGCCAAAGTAGGATCTATTTGCAGCTGCCAAAAAGGAGAAAATCGTATTCTCCGTTTCAATTCCGCTCAATCCTCGGTTGGCTACCATGCCTTTAAAATACTTGTCAATCTTGATCGTGTTCATAGATACCGCCCTTATATGTGATGTTCTTATACATATTTTACCATAAAAGGAACTTTTATGAATATGATTTTCAAAAAAGAAAAGATTTGGTAAAATATATGTGTGAGGAGTTGATAAGATGAGATTTTCTGAACTAGGATTCGATTTTTCGAATCTCAATACCTGTACCGTCAAACGCAAGAGTTATCTGTTTTTGTACATTATGTTCATCTTCAGTATCACGACAGTAATCCTGTTTATCACATTTGGAATTCTGTACCTAACACAAGTATCAATGGAAGTCAATGGATCCATTGTCTTTCCTGGAGATCCTGTTTATGAACAGTTTTTTATCATCTTTTTAGCGGTTACAGGAGGGATATCTGCACTCTTTCTTCTACCCGCATTGTTATCCCTTTTTCTGAAACCAAAAGTGTATTTGATCAAGGATCAGGATATCGAGTTGAATACCTATCATTACATCTATGACAAGCGACGAAATCGGGAGATTTATTTGACTGATAATTATGCATTCATCTATCAAGCAACGTATAATCGAATTACAAAAGAAAACAATCCAAACGAATTGGAAGCATTAAAGCAAAAATATATCTTCTGGTATGGACTTGAGAATATCCAAGATTATAAATTGAAACAAAAACGAAATACGACGATTCTAAAATACAAAGAACCTACCCAGGTTCGTTTTGTCAGTCGAATGATTCGGTTTGCATTTTCCAATGAAATCAATGTTGTTCCCGTGAAAGTATCAAAAACCGTCAACATTCGTACTGGCGGAAATTACAGGACGCAAGAATCTGTCACTTATTTCATCGATGACATAAATCGACAACCTCACTTTGAAATCCATCCGGAAATAAAAAAAGCCCTGTCTCAGGAAATCTAAGACAAAGGCTCTATCATAGCCAAAACTGCTACACTTCCCACTGCGATTTCGTCTACTTGATTATTGACGACTCGCACCATGGACGGAGTTTGATCGACATCGATCAAATCATTAACGTCTGCGGAATTATGCAGTTCCACAAGAAAAATAATATCATTCTCGAGAAGTTCTAGTTTGGCTAGAACTTCTTGTTTTATGAAATTACAGGAATAACAAATCTCCTGATAAAAATACAAATAATAGGTGTCATACTCTTGAGACAGTTGCGCGGTTACATCGGTCAGCTGATACTCTGAAAAATCCGAATAATCCAAGCCGAATGTGGTCGTCTCCGATATGGTAGTCATATCCGTGGTTGCCACAGTTGTGGAAACTTGACAACCGATCAGAATAAATGTCAAACTGAAAATCAAAAGCAATCGTTTCATTTCACTCGATCCTTGGCTTTGATCAGATGCGATACGTTCTTATAAATCAAGGCGACGATAATGGATATTACAATCCCCTTGAAAAAATTGAAAGGTACGGTTATTAGCGCAATGAATCCCCAAAGGCTATTGACATTGTTGTTGACTGCGGTCCCCATTCCAATGAATACGGAGATATCTAAATTCAAGAAATAAGCATAGACTGGCAATAAGACAAATGCATTCAGTATAGCACCGATCACCATGATCGATATCGTACCGACAAGCATTCCGACGATTGCCATTCTTCTTGTCTTATGACGATGATAAATGATACTTGCAGGAACCACAAAAGCGACACCAATCAAGAAATTGGCAATTTCCCCAACACCCATTGTGACAGATCCGCCTTTGATGATAAATGCAATGATGATTTTTACGGCTTCAATGATGATTCCGGCAACAGGATGAATCGCAAAAGCACCGATCAAAACAGGGATTTCAGAGAAATCCATTTTGTAGATATCCGGTGGTGCAAACCACACGGGAAATTCAAATACCGGAAACATCAGAACTCCGGCTAAACTTGCGAGAATGGCAATCGTGACCAGTTCTCTCGTACTCCATTTTTTCATTTTTTCCTCCAATAAAAATACCTGAATAATCAGGTATCCATCAGAACAGTCCTTCTTTCATCCAGACTCTACTGTCGGTTCAGGAATCTAACCTGATCGTGCCGAAGCTCGCGGACTTTACCGCCGGTTGGGAATTGCACCCTGCCCTGAAGGATATAAACATTTTGTTTTCTTCATTATAAAATGAAATACTTAGATTGTCAACTATTATAAGTTTCTTGCGACACATCGGGTAAGTGACCCGTCGAGTCCCATCAATCGCAAAGGTAACGCGATGAATTCTACTAAGGAATCCAGTTTTCCCAGATGAATCAGATTCTCAATGATAATGATATCTTCTGCCAATAGATCTTTGTGCATATCCAAGAGTTCTCCGGTTTCATATTCCGGAGACGGAATATTGAATCCGATCACTTGGATCTTGTTCTCTTTTAAGAACGAAATGACCGATGATTGAAATTTCGGTTGTTGATAGTATTCTTCATAGGATTTTTCTTCCCACTGCAAGTCCAAAATCAAGATCTTTCCTTTTTTTTGGTAAGTTTTTCTGATTGAGTCTGTTTGAATTATATTGTGCAAAACAACGGGTCGAATAACTTCTGCTATACCAATCAAATTATTGATGTCGATTTCCTCGATGCTTTTTCCTTGATTGCAGACATGACGAGGAGCATCCATGTGGGTTCCCACATGCATGGATGTTTCAATTCTTTTCAAGTTATACCCATCGATATCTACCTGTTTCGTTTGGTAAAAACGAATTGGTTCGTCTCCTGGATAACCCTTAAAACCTTCCTGTAACGTCATTGTCAAATCAATCCATTGTTTCATATTCATCACCACAACAATTATAACACAAAATAAAAAAGGGTTGAATATTTCAACCCTTATTTCATCGGTTTTACATGCCAAATGTGATCGGCGTATTCCTGAATCGAACGGTCACTCGCAAAGATTCCGCTTTTGGCGATATTGACGATTGCCTTTTTTGCCCATTCGCTTGCATTCTTATATGCTTCGTTTGCTTGTTCATGAGCCACTTTGTAAGCATGATAATCTTTTAATACAAAGTAGTGATCAGAATAGACCAGATTGCTGAAGATGTCTCTGAATTCTTCCCTGTCTTCTTTTTCAAAGAAACCATTGATAAGTTGTTCCAAGACGAGATGCAATTCCGGATCGTTTTGATAGATTTCCTGAGAATCGTATCCGCCATTTTTATACACTTCGTTTACTTCTTCGGAATCCATACCGAAGATGAAGATGTTTTCACTGTCAACCAATTCATTGATTTCAACATTAGCGCCATCCAAAGTCCCCAAAGTCAAAGCTCCGTTCATCATGAATTTCATGTTTCCGGTGCCTGATGCTTCTTTGGAAGCTGTGGAAATCTGTTCGGAGATATCGGCTGCCGGCATGATCATCTCAGCGTAACTGACATTGTAATTCTCAACGAAGATGACTTTGAGATATTTGTTGGTCTCTTCATCGTTGTTGACCTTTTCTGCGATCGTGTTTATTAGTTTGATGATTTTCTTCGCAAAATAATACGCTCCAGCTGCTTTCGCTCCGAAGATGAATGTATGCGGATGATAGTTGTTGCGGAAGGATTCATCGTTTTTCAATTGATTGTATACACTCATGATGTGCAGTGCATTCATCAATTGACGTTTGTATTCGTGAAGACGTTTCACTTGGATATCGAAGATGGAATTGGTATCCAACGTGATTCCTTGTTCTTTATGGATACGATTTGCCAGTTGTTGTTTCTTCGCTTGTTTGACTTTTAGAAAATTCTGTTGGAAGGTCTTGTCATTGGCAAACGGCAAAAGTCGTTCCAATTGGAAAGTATCCTTTTTGAAATCCGGACCGATTGCACTTTCGATCAGTGCGGTCAATTCCTTGTTCGAATGCAACAACCATCTGCGATGCGTGATGCCATTTGTAACGTTTGTGAATTTTTCTGGATACAGTTCGAACCAATCCTTCATTTCGATATGTTTCAAAATCTCGGTATGAAGTTTGGCGACTCCATTTACGGAGAACCCGGAAACGATGCAAAGATTTGCCATCTTGACCAATCCATCTTGAACGATGGATAGTTTGTTGATGAGGTCGAGTTTGGCATATCCGTATTTCTCCAGCAAGCCCATAGTAAATCTGCGATTGATTTCTTCAATCAATTGGAAGATTCTTGGCAACAAAGGTTTCATGATATCCACCGGCCATTTTTCCAATGCTTCAGCTAAAATCGTATGATTGGTATAAGCCGTTGTCTCAGTTACGATTTTCCAAGCATCGTCCCATTCCATATGGTGTTCATCCAAAAGGATGCGCATCAATTCGGGAATGATCAATGTCGGATGGGTATCGTTGATATGGAAGACGACATAATCAGAAAGATTCTTCAATGTTTTATGTTGTCTGAAATGACGATTCGTGATGCTCTTCACACCTGCGGATGTGAAGAAATATTGTTGTTTCAAACGAAGTTGCTTGCCTTCGTATGTGGTATCGTCCGGATACAAGATTCCAGAGATTTTTTCTAATTCCGCTTCATAATCAAACGGGCTCTTTCCTTCCGGATATCTTGCTGACGGTTCTGCATTCCAAAGTCTTAGGTAGTTGACCACACCGTTTCCGTCACCGACGATCGGAACATCATAAGGAACGGCTTTGATATATTCGTTCGGTTTGTAGACAAATCCTTTTTCGTCTTGGTAATCGACATAACCGAAAAACGGAACATCGACGGCTTCTTCTTGTTTTCGAATTTCCCAGACATAACCGTCTGACAACCAGTTGTCAGGACGTTCTTCTTGGTACCCATCATTGATTTTTTGGCGGAACAGTCCATAGCGGTAACGAATACAGTGACCATATCCTGGAATGCCCAAGGATGCCATGGAATCCAAGTAACAGGCTGCCAAGCGTCCCAAACCACCGTTTCCTAAACCAGGATCGGATTCATAATGTTCGACTTCGTTGAGATCGAGCCCAAGTTCATTGAAGGCCGCTTCGACCGTATCGCGTATTCCCATATTCATCAAATTGTTTGTGATCAAACGTCCCATCAAAAACTCCATTGAAAAATAATAGACTTTCTTCTGATCGTGTTTGTCTAACTGTTTATTGGTCTTGATCCAGTCTTTTGAAATCTCTTCTCTGACCAAGGTTCCCAATATATTGTAACGTTCTCTGACGGTTGATTCTTTCACATCTTTCAAGTAAGTACTTGTTAAACGAGTCTTGAATTCTTTCAAGAAACTCTCTTTGGATTTAAAAACACCAGTTATCATTGTAAACACCTCATTAATATTATATCATTTATCGCATGAAAAAACGGAAACATTGGGTCTGTTACCGTTTTCACTTTACTTATATCAGTCGATACAATTCCAAATACTCTTTGGCGCTGTCGGTCAATGAAAATCTTGAATTCATCGCATTGATGATGACCTGTTGCCAATCGGTTTTAAGATTGGTGAAAATATGGAATGCATTATTGATCTGGAAAATGAGATCTCGAGCGTCGTAGTTGAAGAATTTGAAGCCATTGCCTCGTTTACTGGATAAATCATAACCATCCACAGTGTCATTCAATCCACCGGTTTGACGGACGATTGGAATGGTTCCATATTTGAGTGCAATCATCTGCCCGATACCGCAAGGTTCGTATCTTGAAGGCATCAAGAAGGCATCCGCTCCGGCATAAATGAAACTCGGTTTCGTCGCATCATAGGTCAGATTGATACTGACTCTCGTTGGAAAACGATTCTTGAGTTCTTGGAGAGACTGCATATACTTGTCCTCTCCGGTCCCCAAGATCACGAATTCGATGTTTGGATTGTTCAAAACTTCGTACAATGCCGGAATCAAAATGTCAAATCCCTTCTGTTCCACGATCCTCGTGACCATTCCGAGAATAAAATACTGTTCTCCAACTTCGATACCCATGCGTTTTTGCAAGTCTTCTTTGTTGACATGTTTGGCTTCAAAGACATTGACCAAAGTATATCGCATCGCGATCTCAAGATCGAGATTCGGATTGACATCGTCTTCCAAACCATTAAGCACGCCATAGAAATCCCGTTCTCTTCGGTTGATGACATCCACTAGATTCTTACTGTAGTATTCATATTTCAATTCATCCCGATATGTCTCTGAAACCGTTGAGATTTTGGTCGCGTTCGTAAGGCCGACTTCCATGAAATTGATTTTACCCAGCCCGGAACATTTGGCATTCTCGATTCCCAGTTTTCGATAAATCTCATTGGAATAGATTCCCTGATATTCGATATTATGAATCGTCATCAGAGTCTTATATTCGAGCTGTTTACTTCTTAGAATACAGGGGACCAACCCGGAATGCCAATCATGCATGTGGATGATATCTGGAAGTTGGTCCAAAGCTTCCAAAGATTCAATGACAGCGAGTGAGAAGAACGCAAAACGATCTCCGTCATCCTCATATCCATAAATATTTTCTCGTTCAAAGAATTCATAAGATTCGATGAAGTAATAGGTTGTATTTTGATTATTCAAAGCATAAAGGCTTATTCGATACTCATGTTCATCATAGATCACTTTTTCAGTCGCCCGCAATTCCAAGAAAAGATCATATTTGTTTTTGATTTGCGGGTATAACGGTAAGATGACTTGCGATTTGACGCCAAGTTGACTGTATTGAATTGCCAATCCGCCAACAACATCGGCCAATCCTCCGGTTTTGATATAAGGGAAACATTCGGAACTGACTTGGAGGATCGCCAAACTCTCGTTGGAGACAACGATCTGCTTCTTCTCGGAGACAAATAACTTATCCGGATCTCCCTTTACGACTGCGTTTTCCAACACAATCGTTTCCTTATCCAAAACAGAATGTTCGATCACTGCATTTGGTTTGATCTCACATTGGTTCATAATGACAGAATTATAGACTTTCGCTCCTTTGGCAACGTGCACTTTACGACCGATGATCGAATTGTGGACTTCGCCATCTATTTCAGCACCGGAAGCGATGATCGATGTGGAAACAACTGCGTCATCTCCATATCTGGAAGCGGCCGACATGGTTTCTTTCGAGAAGATTGGTCGATCTTTCTTGAACCACTCTTTTCGAACCGATTTGAATAGCATCTGCATATTTGCTTCATACAATTCTTTCGAAGAATTGATGAAGTATACCGAGGATTCATAAACATAGGAATACTTCTTGAGATTCGGGGCATAATCAAAGACATCCGACAGATTCCGGAATTGGATTTGATCGTAGTTGTAAATGTACTCCAATAACAAACTTTTGGAAAGAATAAAGGTTCTCAACCGTTTCTTATCCAAAGACAAGACTTCGGTGATTCCCGCTTTGTTCATCAAGTGGGAGTGCAGGAAGACATTGTAATCGACATTCCATACGAGATTGGCAGGCGAGACGATCACATAGTCCTGAGAGGAACGCAAAAAGTATTCAATGTGCTCATACATCCGTTGAAAACTAATCGTGTCTTCTACGGTCAGATTCAAACTCTTTGGTGGTAGAATAAAGATTCCATCATGACGACGATTCAGATCCCATCTGTCTCCACTACCAATATGGTCTGCTAAAGAACGATAATTCCCATATGGGAAAATCGATACATTGGTGATATGTGAGTTCTTGCAGTTGGATAAAGTGAAATCGATCAGACGATACTTTGCACCAAACGGTAGTGCGCCGGGTACGCGGTGACGTGTCAGTTTAGCGAAGTTTCCCTTGGAAGTGGCGTCAATGATCATCAAGAGATTATTCATAGATCTCACCTACTTCGAAAAGATTGTCGTCAGTGATCAAGGTCAAATCTTGATTGTCACAACGATAGTTGTTCGGAATGACCACACCTTTGTTCACGACCACATTTCGCAAATAGCTGTTTTTCCCGACTACAACATTCGGTAGAATCACGGAATCGATGACTTTGGCATTGGCTTCGATCTGCGTTTCATAGGCGATCGTGGAATGAATGACTTCGCCATTGATCAAGCAAGCATCGGCGATAATCGACCTCTTCGCCGATCCGTTTGCCAGCATCACATGCGGGTTCAAATTCAAAGATTTGGAATATACCGGCATGTGTTTGGACGAGTTCAGTCCCAGATAATCCGGATCATCCAAGAGATCCATGTTGGCGTTGTAAAGCGATTCAATCGTACCCACATCGCGCCAGTATCCATCAAATTTAAAGAGGGATACGTGTTTCTCCAACATGATTGATTTCGGGATGATGTTTTTTCCAAAATCGATATCTTCAGGATCCGCTTTGTTCAATAGTTCCTCTAACACAGCGACCGAAAAGATATAGATTCCCATTGAAGCAAGATTGCTTTTTGGTGTTTCTGGTTTTTCTTCGAAGTTGGTCACACGGTAGTGATCATCCATCTCCAAGATACCGAAACGACTGGCTTCATGATCGAAGACTTCGGTTGCGGCGATTGTGATTTCAGCGTTGTTCCTCAAGTGATGGTCCAACATCTTTTGATAGTCCATCTTGTAGATATGATCTCCAGACAGAATCAAGACATAAGATGCTTGATAATCTTTGATAAAGTTGAAGTATTGCTTGATCGCATGGGCTGTCCCTTTTTGCCATAAGACATCTCCCTTTTGGGAATATGGCGTCAAGAAACGGATTCCACCATCAAGCACATCCAAGTCCCAAGAAGCTCCACTACCAATATAGTACATCAGATCAAATGGTTCGTATTGTGTCACGATACCACAGACGTCGATGTTGCTATTGGTAATGTTGGACAGAGTGAAATCGATCAAACGATACTTCGCACCAAAAGAGACAGCGGGTTTCGCTGTCGTATTGGTGATATCTCCCAGCCGGGTTCCTCTTCCCCCGACCAGTATCATAGAGATCATTGTTTTTCTCATAGTTATCCTTTGTATTTCAATATCGTAATGGACAGTGGAGCGATTTTGATCTCAATCGATTGGCTGTAGCCATGATTGTCATAATCCACTGACTGAATCGGCAATCCGTTGTATACATTCGAACCACCGTAGATATCTTTGTCAGAATTTAAAATCTCTTCATAGGTTCCTGGTTTTGGAACCCCTACAAAAAAGTTTTCATAGGCATTTGGAGTCATATTCATGATGACGATTGCGAAATTGTCATCATCTTTTCCAAACCTTGCGAATGAGAACATCGATTGATCGTAATTGGTTTGATCGATCCATCTGAATCCTCTCGGATTATGATCTTGTTCCCAGAAGCAGGAATGATGATTATAGACCTGTAAAAGGTCTCTGACGAATTTGTTGGCACGTTTATGAAGCGGATATTCCAATAAGAACCAATCCAGTTCTTCTTTGTCTTTCCATTCATGCATCTGTGCAAATTCTCCGCCCATGAACAATAACTTCTTGCCTGGATGAGTGAATTGAAGACCCATCAGAATTCGATAATTCGCGAATTTCTGCCAGTAATCTCCCGGCATTTTATCGACCAAAGAGTGTTTTCCATGAACGACCTCATCGTGTGATAATGGAAGAACGAATCGTTCGGAATAGGCGTATACCATTCCGAATGTGATCAGGTCATGATGGTATTTTCGATAAATCGGATCTTTTTCAAAATACTTCAATGTATCATTCATCCAACCCATATTCCATTTGTAGTCAAATCCGACTCCTCCGTCCAATACATTGGTAGTCAAATTTGGGTAGGTCGTGGAATCTTCCGCAAATAACAAAACGGAGTGATCCTTTTCTTTGATTGCATAGGATAGATTCTTTAAGAATTCGATGGCACCATAATTGGTTCCCACATGCATATTGCCTAGATAGTACAAGATATTGGATACTGCATCAATGCGGAATCCATCGATGTGAAAGTAATCCATCCAGAAATATGCATTGGAAATCATGAAAGATTTCACGATACCTTTTCCCAAATCCAAATTGATTGTACCCCAGACGACATTTTCGCGTATCTTGATGTCATCATATTCATACAATGGTTCTCCATCGAATAAATACAGTCCATGTGCGTCTTTGCAAGTATGACCCGGTACCCAGTCCATTAAGACTCCTATTCCCGCTTCATGACATTTGTCAATCAAATACATCAGGTCTTTTGGGACGCCATAACGGGATGTAGCGCTATAATATCCGGTGCCTTGATAACCCCAGGATTCATCCAAGGGATGTTCTACCACAGGCATTAATTCAATATGGCTGAAACCATGTTCCTTCACATAAGGAATCAGGAAATCAACCATTTCATTGTATTTGTGGAAGGATCGATCTGGTTTGGTCATCCAAGATCCGAGATGAACCTCGTAGATGGAAAGTTTTTCTTCAAACGAGTTTTTGCGTTTTCGTTCTTCTAAATAGTTCTGATCATGCCACTCATATCCATTGATATCATAGACTTTGGAAGAGGTCTCGGGGCGATCATCGGAGAAGAATGCATATGGATCGGACTTGAAAATCGTTGAACCGTAGGAAGTCACGATGCAGTATTTATATCTTGCCCATTCTCCTAAATCAGGAACAAAGATGCTGAACACACCATAATCGTCCTCTTTTTGCATCACATGAGTTTGGGAATCCCAAAAGTTGAAATCTCCGACAAGTGACACAATTCTTGCGTGCGGAGCGTAGACACGGAAGAAAGTTCCTTCGATTTCTCCCAAGTCGTTTTTGACGAGATGAGCTCCGAACAACTTATAGGCTTCTTTCAGTTTTCCTTCGTTAAAAAGATACAGATCCAGTTCATCGATTCTATTCATCTTCATACTCTCCTATTTTCAATTTAATTGTATGATAAGTATAGCCTTTTCTCAATAAGTAGGCGAGAATTTTTTCCTTTTTCTTCTCGTTTTCGTTGCGATACTTACGGTACGCTTGTCGAATATCGTCAAGGATCGCTTCTTCTTCATTCGATACAGAACGGATTTGATTCATGTTGTTGCTAACGACTTGATTCACGTCTTCAAATGAATAGCCCTTGTTTACCAAAAATCGTTTGATTTGATTGATGGCTTTTGTAACAGATTGCTTTTTTAAAGAATCCACTTTTCGATCGAACAGATATTGCAGATTGGCGTTGATGGTTTTTCTTGGAACCATGGATAGAGTAGCCTCGATCCAATCTTTGCTTAATTTCTTGTTTTCTAAGTCGAAGCGGATTTTATTTGGTCCTTGTCGCTTAAATTCGATGGCGTCATTGATGTAATTTGATATATATAGCTCATCATCGAGAATTCTAGCTTTGTGCAGTTTGTTCAAATGGTATTTGAATTGATCTTCTTCGATTGCTTTGCGTTTCATGAATTCTACGATTTCATGGGTGCATCTAGGTTTGTACAAAGCGAAGTGCAGAACCTTTTGATAATTGGCATCTTTTTTTAGGTCTGATTGAAACTTGATATAGGTAACATCATCGAGTTCTTTCCCCTTGACGAGCCGATATTCCAGCAATAGCTCTTCGGATACAAGATACTCCTTCACCTTGGAGTCTAATTTAATTTCCACCAAATACTGCTTTTTTTTCGATTTTACGCTTGTGACTTTGTTCATGGAAATCACATCCTTTTGAAAAAAATACCCAATACTATTGATTCAAATGTTGAACGAATAATCGGGTATTTCGAATTACGAATTTAATTGTACTAAATAGGACAAAATGAACTTGTCAAGATTCCCATCCATGACGGAATCTCCGTTTCCGGTTTCCGTTTGAGTGCGGTGATCTTTCACCATCGTGTATGGATGGAAGACATAGGAACGGATTTGCGATCCGAAGGCATTCAATTTGTTCTCGTTGAACGCATTGATTTCCGCCTGTTTCTTTTCGAGTTCCAATGTATATAGTTTACTGCGAAGGACTTTCATCGCTGTTTCGCGGTTTTGGATTTGACTCCGCTCGTTTTGACAGGTGACGACGATTTTCGTCGGCAAGTGAGTGATACGAACAGCAGAGTCGGTCGTATTGACACCTTGGCCACCTTTTCCGCTAGAGCGATAGGTATCGATTCGCAAGTCTTCATCATTGATTTCGACTTCGATGGAATCATCGGTCTCCGGATAGACTTTGACAGACGCAAAGGATGTATGTCGTCTACTGGACGAATCAAATGGGCTGATGCGAACCAAACGGTGAACTCCGGATTCGGCTTTTAAATATCCATATGCATTCAGTCCTTCAACTAAAATAGTCGCAGATTTCAAGCCGGCTTCATCACCATCTTGATAATCGATGACTTCCACTTTATAACCCTTCTTCTCGGCAAATCGCAAATACATACGATAGAGCATCTGAGCCCAGTCTTGCGACTCGGTTCCGCCGGCTCCCGGATGAAATTCGATGAACGCATTGAATTTGTCATATGGTTTGTTCAGAAGAATGTGAATGGTCAGATTCTCGATTTTATCATGGTAGGTATCGATCATTTGTTCCACATCGTCGAGTTTATAGGTTTCATCTTCTTTTGCAAGTTCATACGATAATTCCAAGGTCTCATAGATATCGATGATACTGTTGTATTCGTCGATGATCGATTTCACATCATTGAGTTCGGACATGATGGATTGAGCAAGCTGCGTATCTGACCAAAAATCTGGTTGAAAAGTCTTTTCTTCCAGATTGTTTTTGGTTTTGATATAATTGTCGATATTGATTGTGGAAACGAGTTGATCCAACTCTTTCTTCAAATCGTATAACGCTGTTTGCAATTCCAAATAGGTCATTGATACCCTCTAGTTGTCGTTTCTGCCATGGCAGTATTTGTATTTCTTGCCGGAGCCGCAAGGACATGGATCGTTTCGACCCACTTTTTGCGTCACCGTACGTGGTTTTTTCTTGACGGTTTCGTCTTCTTTACCAGAGAAAGTTCTCGTCGGTTTTGCGACTTGAACCCGTTCGGTATTCTGTCTTACTTGTGCACGCAAAACATTGATAGCGACATTGTTTTGAATGTTTTGAATCATTTCTTCAAACATCGCATAACCGATATCTTGATATTCGCGGAATGGATTGTTCTGAGCATATCCTTGCAAGGAGACAGCTTGACGTAGTTCACTCATCGCATCGATTTGCCGAACCCAATAAGTATCCACGATCTTCAAAGTGACAGCTTTTAAGAAGTCGTTATAGACCTGTTCGCCGACCAATTCTTTTTTGGCTGCGACTTCTCTTCTGTATTCATCCAAGATATATCCGAGTTTGTCATCTTCGGTTTCTAGGATTTTCGGATCGATCGTATCCTTATGGAAATAATTGGAGATGTTTTTATACAGAGCTTCGGGATCATCCATATGGGAATTGAAGACTCTGGTCAAAGCTTCTTCAATCATATTGTTCGTGTAATCTTCGATGTTATCCAAATACAGAATGTCGGTTCTTTGTCGGTAGATGATTTCTCTTTGACGACGGTTTACTTCATCGTATTGCAGCACGGTTTTTCGTCTGTCGAAGTTGTTTCCCTCGATTTGTTTTTGTGCCCTGAGTACCATTTTTGAGAACATCTTGTAATCCAGAGGCACTTCGGAAGTGGATCCCTTTTGAACAACGACCATTTCCAACATCCGTTTGAAACGATCGCCTCCAAAACGGCGCATCAAATCATCATCAGCCGACAAGAAGAAACGGGAATACCCTGGGTCTCCCTGACGACCACTACGACCGCGCAACTGATTGTCGATACGTCTGGACTCATGACGTTCTGTCCCGATCACGGCTAACCCACCTAGTTCGACAACGCCTTCGCCCAATTTGATATCGGTACCACGACCAGCCATGTTGGTGGCGATGGTAACAGCGTATTTTTCTCCGGCTTTCGCCACGATATCTGCTTCTCTTTCATGTTGTTTTGCATTCAAAACATCATGTTTGACATTGCGTTTTTTCAAGAGTTTCGATAACAATTCCGAACTTTCAATCGATATCGTACCAATCAAAAGCGGTTGACCGAGTTCATGACGCCTTGCGATTTCATCTGCCAAGGCTTTGTATTTCGCTTCCATTGAAGCAAAAATCAAGTCATTATCATCAATACGAATAACAGGCATATTGGTAGGTATTTCTGTAACATACATGTTGTAGATGTTACGAAATTCTTCTTCCTCGGTTTTAGCAGTACCAGTCATACCTGCAAGTTTGGTGTACATACGGAAGAAATTCTGGAAGGTGATTGTCGCCAAGACGGAAGTTTCCTTCTTGATTTCAACTGCTTCTTTCGCTTCCAAAGCTTGATGCAACCCATCGGAAAACTGACGTCCATGCATCAAACGTCCGGTAAAGGAATCGACGATGATAACCTGTCCGTCCTGGACAACATAGTCGATATCACGAAGCATGATATAGTTTGCCTTCAAGGCATTGTTGATATGGTGCAACAATGTGACATTGGCCACATCGTAAAGATTTTCCAGGTTGAAGAACTCTTCTCCTTTTGCGATACCGGATTCGGTCAGACTAATGACTTTGTCCTTGATGTCGATGTTATAATCTTCATCTTCTGTCAAACGGATTACGAAGTAATTTGCCTGTCGGTATAAATCTGCAGTATTTTTCGCACCACCGGAGATGATGAGCGGAGTTCTCGCCTCATCGACCAAAATCGAGTCGACCTCATCTATAATTGCGAAGTTGAGTGGGCGTTGTACGACATTATCTTTGTAAACCACCATGTGATCGCGCAAATAATCGAATCCAAGCTCGTTGTTGGTAGAGTAAAGGATGTCGGAATTATAGGCTTCCTTCTTTTCTTCCGGAGTCATATCGCGTACATTCAGTGCGACACTAAGTCCCAAGAAACGGAATAGTCCACCGATTTCTCCATCGGACTCACGTCTTGCCAAGTATTCATTGACGGTGACGATATGGACACCATTCCCTGTCAAAGCATTCAAATAAGCCGGCATGACAGCGGTCAAGGTTTTTCCTTCACCGGTTTTCATTTCGGCGATGTTTCCTTCATGAATGGTAATTGCCCCCATGACCTGAACCTTGAACGGAGTCATTTTTAAAAATCTGGTACTCGCTTCTCTGACCGTTGCGTATGCCTCAACCAAAAGAGAATCCAGGGTCTCACCGTTTTTATGGCGTTCTTTGAATTCCTCTGTTTTTGCGACCAACTCGTCATCGGTCAATTGTTTGTATTCTGATTCCAAAGCCAATACGAGGTTGGCTGTCTTTTCCAATCGTTTTAATTCACGACCATTAAAATTGAATAATCCCAATCGTGTTCACCTCTTGTTCTATCTATTATATGATACCATTTTATATATATATATTCAATGATTTATAATTTGCGTATCATAAAAAAGTGGCTGTTAGACAGCCACTTAATCATTCTGTTTCAATCAACCCGTATTTTCCATCATCTCTCAAATAGAGCAGCGATGTGATGTTGTCATCATTCTTGAAAATAAAGAAATCATGACCTAAAAGTTCCATCTGTGTAATCGCCTCATCCAACGAGAGAATTTCTAATTTGATGTTTTTCTTCTTCACTGGTGAGATCAACTCTCTCTCCAGCTCATCAATGTCGAGGTAATCGTTTGTGAATGCGTTCTTGAGTCCTACTTTCTCTTGCAAAGAACGATTCATTTTGTGTTTGTTCTTGCGAATCTGCGCTTCGAGTTTGTCAACAGCCTTGTCAATTGCCGCGTACAAATCTCGGTCTTGCACTTCGGCCCGGATCGTGATGAATTTAATAGGTATCGTGATCTCGACCTTGGTTCCTTCACGATAGACCTTGCATATGACGTATGCATCCAATTCCTGCTGGAATACCTTGTCAATCTTCGCAAGTTTCTTATCCAGATACTTGTGGATTGCATCGGTAATCACGAATCCGCCTTTGCCTCTGACGTCTAGTTTCATAAAATCACCCCTTGTATATTTAATTTGTTCAACTTCATTATACCATCAAAAAAAAATGAAGTAAACGGACCTGCTTTTATTTAGGGAATAATTTCACTGAAAACTCATGAAACCTTCAAGATTACATCGTATAAGAGACAAGAGAATCACGGAATTCCGCTCACAAAGAAAGGCAATCTCTTGGTGATGATCTCGTAGAAACATCGGATTGATAAAGATTTGAATGTGGCGATTATCCGCTTCTTTATCCAACCAGGTATACAACAACCGCAAATGTCTTTGGAGATAGTGTCTTTGATTGAGATTTACATTTATATCGTGATAGAGATAGTGATGTTCCAATACTCCAGCGCTTGTCGGTATCACATCATACTCATGTTTGGGAGCGAATTTCAGATAACAATCCGGACAGATTTCAGGAAACTCAAACAAGGATTGAAACCCTTGAGAGAGCAGGAAATATCGATCACACAGCTTGCATTTCATTGGCTTGATTCATGCGAATGATTTCTTTTCTCGCCGCTTTCATCGCCTTTGTGATATAGGTTGATAACAACAGAATGGATCCCGATTCAAACTCGGCCAATCTGCCAACACGTCCGGCAATCTGGATTATCGTTTCCTTGGTAAAAACACGATGATCTGCCCATAGCAACAAACAATCGATATCTGGGAATGTAACTCCGCGCTCTAGTAAAGTCGTAGTGACCAACGTTCGATACTCCTGATTTCGGAAAGATTGGATGATTTGATTCTTGTCCTTGGATTGACTTGATATGAAGCGTGCCTCTACTCCGTTCAAATGGAGAAATTCATTGGTGACGATCCCAATATCGATTGTCGGAACGAAAACCAAGGATTGTCTCGGTCTGTTGCACCAATTGACTAGAAAATCATTCAAGTGTTTCGTCGAACGAATTCTTTGAAACTTCGGAACGACAAGTGGTTTTTTATGATATCTTGAAGGAACCAGATGATATCTGATTTCTTTCTTTGAAATTTGATTTTGAAATGCTTCATTGATCGTTGCGGACATGTAAAGAAGAACCGCATTTTGCTTGGTTGCTTTTTTTACCAACCGTTCCAAGAATGGATTGTTTGCGTATGGATAGGCATCTACCTCATCGATAATCAGAAGATCGAATTCCTTATAAAAATAAATCATCTGTTGCGGTGTTGATAGAACAAGATTCGCATTATCATGTTGTTTGTTTCCTTCGAACAAAGCTGCAATATTGGTTTCTATGAAATGCTTTTTGAAACGCTTATATACTTCTTTTAGTACCGCTACTCTTGGCAGAATATAACCAACTTTTCTATGCTCGTTCAATGCTTGCAGGATCACTTGATATGTCATTTCTGTTTTTCCGGCACCACAAACGGCTTGTAAGAAACCTATTTGATTCTTGGAATAGCAATCAATGAAAAAGTCGGATGCTTTCTTCTGTAGATCGGTCAAGTGATAATCCATCTCAATCCTGTGTCGTTTGAATGGTACAGCTCTTTCATATCGATACAACGACATTTGATCATTGATTTCCCCATATTCAAAACAGTCTAGACAGTAATACACTCCCATCACGTCTTCTTGGATGTTCGTGCCATTACAGCGATTACATCGGTTTTTCGTTACGGCTTTGACTGTTTCCAATGGCTTGTCTTTCCGGTATAATTTCTCTATCATTCTATCACCGCTAACATAATACCCGACTTGAGAGATGTTTCTTTAATTAAAAAGCCTCTACTAGAAGTAGAGACTTTGTTTCTATTTGACGACAAGGCGGCAAATTCTATTTGACGACAAGGCGGCAAATTCTATTTGACGACAAGGCGGCAAATTCTATTTGACG
>JAFGQH010000034.1 GCA_016935815.1 Bacilli bacterium
AACTGGCAATCCCAGAGGGACCCTATAGTTTTCTGTCGCCGGATTGCTCCGGGTTTAGCTTTATCAAACCAATCACTCATATAGAATTCATCCATACGGGCAATGTCTTTGATAATTTTACTATATCACAAACGCCAATAAATAGCAATTCAATCCAATAAATTAGAAAAAAAAGCATTTCCTTTTTTGGAAATGCTTCTATTATCGAATTAAATATAATCTACCGGTTGTGGAATCCAAATTCCATAAATCATTCGCGAAAATGAATGGAGCGGAGAATGATTGCCACCAATAGGTGCTTGGTAGATTGTTACTGTCGACCAAGGTTGACATGACGCCGTTCGGTCGTATGTTGACATCGTAACCGATACTTCCTCTATCGTCTCTAAACAATACTTTTGCATAATAAGAGTTGGTGACATTCTCAGAACCAGTCGATCTTCCGATCACAGTACCGACATAATCATTTTGACGATAATAATCTGTGATCAATCCACCTGTGAAGAAGGTATCCGTAATGATGACTCTATCACTGGTCGAACGATTGTACCCAATCAAACCACCCAAGTAGCGATAGGAATATTGACTATAACTATTCTCGAGATTGTTCTCGGTATACATTTCAACAATCGCTCTTGAGAGCGTTAGTGATGCGCTACTATAGATATATCCGACAACGCCTCCGGTATAAGCATTGTAGCTGTCTGCATAAACATTTCCTTCAATGTCGATGTCTTGAATTGTTACTGCAGCTGATGAGTCAGATAAACTTCCGACCAAACCACCTGAATAACTGTATGTACTAAAAACTTGCAAATCGTTTCCTTTGACGTTTTGGATAAGCAATTCACCGTTGGAATTGACATCTCCGACCAAGGTTCCAACTCCATATGTGGATGAAGTACCTCTTACATATACGGAATTCATAGTAATGTCGTCAATAACATTGCCACTACCGGTAACGCGACCAATCAACCCGCCAGACACGATACGTCCATAGCGTAAACTGTAGTAATCGAGTGATACTTCCAAATCGTCGATATTCAGATTCTGGATAGTACCTCCATCCATTCTTGGGAAAATCCCAACAAAAGCGTCTGCATAATAAGTAGAGTAGGAAAATACAACATCAATGGTTAGATTGCTTATGGTGTATCCTCCTCCATCGAACATTCCTCGGAAAATCAAATTGTCATTGTTGCTGTTATATTGCCAGTTGAATCCAGAAAAATCGATGTCGTTCGTCAGATAGTAGGAATCATCAGAACTGCTATTTGAATTTGTTGCCATATCATAGAACTCTTGTGCGGTGGAAATTGGAGTGCCGTTCCACCATTCACCAACCATGATTGTGTTGGAGTGTGTGTCGCTTAAATTGTTCCAGAACCCATAACCAATCAAAAGAGTTGGAGATAAGACGAATAGTAAAAGGACCAAAATGAGTATCTTAGTTATTGTTTGTTTTTTCATCTGTCTCACTCCTTTCATTGGGATCTCTAGAAAATAGAAAACGGAAGAATTCTTAATTTTCTTCGTTGTTTTCTTTTGGTGTTTCAATTATTTCTGATGTTTCAATTTCCTTTTGTTCTTTATCTTTTTTCTTGCTTGAGAACATTTCAATCAATACATAGATGATTATGACATCAACCGCTAAAATGATTTTACCACCGGTTGACTGAGCAAACATCAGGAATGGCCCGATATTTGGAATCGTCAATACATAGGCTCCAACGATATCATCGTCTGTCAAAGTCCAAGGATCTTGTGTGTCGCCACCAGCCTCGGAGATGGTGTTGAATGTTCTTTGTCCGCCATCATTGTTGATGGAATAAAGATAATGTACAATGACTTCATTGGTGCCATCATCATTGATGTCGGCATAGAATGCGATAATTTGTCCTTTTACCAGTTCATCTGGAGTGATGGAGTTGTCTACGATGACAACATCACCTACCATGATAACCGGCTCCATCGAGTTTGTTACGATAACATAGTGATCATACTTGGCGATGAAAGGGACATAGTTGAATAACACATAACCCAATCCTAGGATAATCGCAACGGAAAAGAAAAACCGGATCCAACTAGATTGTTTTTTATTCGGTTTAGTCGAAGCGTTCTTTTCCTTTTCCATTGCGTTCTCCTTTTATATGTTCAGTAGAATTGGTTTTAGATTAAGCGAGTACTTCTTGACTTGAACTTGAACTGTTAGTCAATTCGAATCCAAGAGTGAATGTTGTTGCATATCCAGCGATTGCATTGTAATCAGTTGCATCGAAGTTTACGTTGCCATTGTCAGCCAATGTGATTGTAACAGTAACAGTTACAGTGTTGTTTTGGTAATAGAATGCGTCACTAAAATTCCAAACACCTGTTTCAGATACATAAGCTTCTGCTTCATCTGTTCCGACTGCGATTGTGAAGACGGAAGTGGAATCATTGAACAAATAAGATACTGAGTTAACTGCGAAATCGCTCAAGTCAACTGTCAAATCAGCTGTCATATTTGATTGAAGTGCATCTTCTAAACTAAGTACATAAGTGAATTCGTAAGAAGTGGTATATTC
>JAFGQH010000035.1 GCA_016935815.1 Bacilli bacterium
ATTCTATATGAGTGATTGGTTTGATAAAGCTAAACCCGGAGCAATCCGGCGACAGAAAACTATAGGGTCCCTCTGGGATTGCCAGTTGCCTTGCTAAACATTCATAGGAGTTGATATCATGAGAAGGAATTTCGTGTCTTTTTTTGTTTTCTTAGGTGTTGCTTTGTTAACCGTTTTCGGTTATCAATTGTGGCAAACTCAACAATTGAATACCACTTATGCAGATGTTATAGAACTGAGTCAATCTTCTACGATTCAGGTTCTGGAAGCTCCTTCCGGTACTCGTTTGGTCCCTCAAGGTGTATTGATGACTACAGGTGATGTCACAGAATTGACATACACCTACCTCATTCGCTATGAGGAGTCGGATCAATTCGACGTTTCGGTTGCCGATGTGATCTTCACCAAAAACAATATCAATTATTTCGATGAAGATGGAATGCTTCAATTTGATTTATCTATCGACCAGCTGAATAGCACCTCTTCAAGGGTAACCGTTCGAATCTCATTGAATATGCCGGAAACAGAGGATCAATATCAATTGCTCTCGAACAGCACCGCATCGTTCCGCCTTCAAGTGGATCGAGTCTAGTTCAATAAAAAAGCAGTCATTTTGAAAATGACTGCTATTTTTTTATAAAGGCAATCGAAATAATCGAATTGCATTTCGAGACATCAAATTCAGATATTCTTCTTGTGACAACTTGGATTGAATTGTACTGAAGTATGGTTCGTAAATTGATTTTTTCAATGTATCAATACCATCAATCGTATTATCGGTTCCAAATATGATCTTGTTCGACCCGCATCTTCGAATCGCTTTTATCGTCATTTCGGCATCTACCCAGGTGGTATCACCATAGAGATTGGGAAGACGGCTGATCAGGTCAATGGCTTCTAGGTTATTTGTTCCCAGTCCCATATGAACCATCACAAAATTGACTTTGGGAAATTGCTTTGCAACCTCATATACAAGCCTTGGTGAAGATTCTATGGAAGATGCGGTATGCGTCACTACTGGTAAATCATATTTCTTGGCAATGCGGATATACGCAAGTACTCTATCATCGTCGAAACGGATCTGTGAATGATAAGGATGGAATTTGATTCCATATATGATAGATCTGTTTTTTTCAATCAAATCCTGAAGTTCTTTCCCTGGCTTTTCTTGATTCGGCTTGACCCAGAGCAAAGCTCCAAGCTTATCCGAATTCAGATGGACATTGTCTAACAACCTTTGATTGTATTCGATTTGATTCCATTGGTTTTCAATTGGGATTGGGATTCTGTCATGATCGAATTCCGCACCTTCAATGGATGATATCAGAGAATAATCGATGTGGTACTGTTCCATCGAATGCAATAAGTCAGACAATGGCAGATCGAAATTCAACATTTTACCAACATGCGCATGTGTGTCAATTATCATAATAGGATCCTCATTCTATTTATTCGCCAAAATCGGCAATATATCTCTTACATGTTCCACTTCGTTCAAATCAACATCACATTCCAATATTCCTTCAAACTCATCCAGTTCCTTGCGAATATCTCCTAGAGGGCCCACAACGATGGAATGACCATACACGGAATAATCACCAGCAGAATCACGACTCGGGCTGCACCCAATCATGAAAAGTTGATTGTCTATTGCGCGACTGCGAAACGTGGTTTGCCAATGCATGGGACCGGTATAGGTGTTGAAAGCCGCAGGAACAAAAATGGCTTTCGCACCTGCTTGAGCCAGTCTGTCGGCCAATTCAGGATATCGGATATCAAAACAAATCATCAATCCGAACCGACCGAAATCCGTATCAAATGTGATTGATTCTTCTCCTTTTGTTAACAAGTCATTTTCACGGAATGATGTCCCATCCGGGTAGCGTATCGAAAATAAATGGATTTTATCATATTTCGCAATCGTTTCTCCCAAGGGGTTGATTACATATGTTCGGTTGAATACCTTATTATCTTCTTTCCAAGGTAAACTTCCAGAGATGATATAAGATCTCTTTGAAATGGCAAGTTGTTTTAGATAAGACAATATGGTTTCGTTGACTTTCTGGGATTGCAATCTCATATGTGATAGATCATATGGTGTCGTAAACATTTCCGGAAAGACTAGAAAATCTGGGTTTGAACGAAGTTTCTTGAATAATCTGTCAATTCCTTTTAGGGTTTGTTCTACGGTATCATATACTGTGTTTTGTATCAAAGCTATCTTCATTCATTCACTCCTTTGGTATGAAATCGCTAATGGTGTCGAATCACTTCGAAGCGCTCCATCGTAAATGGTTCATCTTCACTGATTCCGGCTTTTCGCTTGGCAATCCGAATTTGTTCTTCGACTGATTCCACTCCATCAATATTGGGCAACAATAATCCGGACTTGTATTTGTGTCTGACTATCAAACCATATCGTTTGACATCCAGTTTGTCTTTGGATGTGATCGGTTCTGATGGCATTAAGACATCCACGCTATAGTCAATTTGACTCAATTCATTGATTCTCACCGCTTGAAAACGATAGTCTTTCGTACCTGCGCTGATTGCATTCTGAATAATCTCTTCCGCTATCGAGTCGGATGTAGCTGATATTGTTCCTACGCATCCACGCAAATTGCCATTTTTATGCAGAGATACAAATACTCCGGCTTTATTCTGTAGCAGTTCAAGTGACAAATCATTCGGGATTCTCATCTGTTGATGATGTGAAAGATAATACTCCAAAGATTTTCTTGCCAAAGAAACATATTCGTCTTCCAACATTCTCACTTGATCTATCTGTCTTTGTCTCTTTCTGCTTTCAACGTCTAGGAACCGTCTGTCTTCTAGTTCTTCTGTTTGGTTAAACATCGCCACCATATATCCTACTCCGAATGTGTTTTGATAGGATAGAAGAGTCGAGTCTACTCCATATCCATCTAGAGTCCCAACCATCATGCAAATCGATCCCAATCCGCATTCGGCTGCTTTATAACAAACGTTTGAATCCAGATCGAATAAATGATTGAATTCTGTGGATCGAATAATCTCACAGAGAGTTTTGTCAAATTCTAGCCCTTCAGCCGCCAGTCCATATGGTCCATCTTCTTTCAATTTATGAGACAAATCCCCACTTGCAATCCAAACAACTCGAAGATCCGAAGCGATTGTATCACGAATGGTCTTCCCTAACTGATAATGTTCCAAAGGTGTCATCCCGGATGGACTGATGCGAATGAGGTTGAAATCTTGGTAGTATTGGTTTACGAAATATAGTGGAATCATCGTGCCGTGATCCAGATTTGGATCTTTCTCTCCTAAGGTTCCACATCGGATATTTTGTTTTTCACATGCAGAGATAATCTTGTTTCGAAGGGATTCGTTATAGCGAACATCGAAGGAAACCTGTTTTGCTCGAAAACGACCAAGATCACCTTTTGCTTTATTTCCTGGTGAAATATGGAAATAATCACTATACATTGTCGAATGAGGCGAAGAGATAATGATCGTATCCGGATGCAGTTCTTGAATTTTTTTTGCAACAGTATTATATGCATCTATGGTATCCTGAATTTTGGTTTCCTCCCCTCTACCAATGTCTGGTATGATCAATGGCGGGTGAGGTACGATAAATCGTCCGATAATTGGCATGATTCTCTCCTATATATTACCAAGATAAACGGAATGAATTCCTTTATCTCTAGCTAATTTCAAAGCAACATACATGGTTTCTCTACTGGTAATTGGTCTGTCTGTCATCTTATACTGAGGGTGAAACCGGGTCAAGTGCCAAACAAAATCTTTTCCAATCGATTGAATCAACTCATTGGCAATCTGTTCCACTTGATCGGCACTATCATTAATTCCCGGAATCAAAAGAGTGGTTACCTCAAGATGAATATCGTTATCTTTGATGCGTTTCAGATTATCCAAAACAGCTTGTGAATGTCCTCCACAATAGCGATGATATACGTTTTCCGTTCCTTTATAATCAATGTTAAAAGCATCCGTATAAGGAAGGATTTCATCCATGGTTTCTTTTGACATGTAGCCATTGGAAACCCAAATATTTTTCAATCCTTCCTGCTTTGCGAGCTTCATGGTTTCTAGCGCGTATTCCAAAAAGATAGTAGGTTCCGAATAGGTGTAGGAAATGGATGGAGTCCCATAGCGCAATGCTGCCTGCACATGATTTTCGGGAGTGATGTCATACCCTTTGATCTTTTGAGTGGGAAGTATTTGAGATATCTCGTGATTCTGACACCAAGGGCAATGAAGATTGCATCCCTCGGTCGCAAACGAGTAGGTTCTCGTCCTTGGCATGAATTCATATAGAGGCTTTTTCTCAATCGGATCAATACTGACAGAAATCGCTTTGCGATAATCCAAAGCAATCA
>JAFGQH010000036.1 GCA_016935815.1 Bacilli bacterium
AAGTTTTTGAAGACTGCCAAGATATCATTCGGTGTCGTATCTTTACTGGAAAGACCATAACGTCCACCGACGATTTTCGGTCCATTTTCTTTTCCGTTGAACATCGCTGTAACGTCTAGGAATAGAGGTTCCCCGGTAGCGCCTGGTTCTTTTGTTCTATCTAGAACTGCGATTGATTTCACAGTCTTAGGCAGAGCTTCGAAGAAGTATTTTTCAGAGAAAGGACGGTACAGATGTACTGCCAATAATCCGACTTTGTTATCCATAAGATTCAAGTTGTCTACGACTTCTCTGATGGTATCTGTAACAGATCCCATAGCGATGATTACGCGTTCTGCATTCGGATCACCGAAGTAAGAGAATGGAGCGTAAGGTCGTCCGGTCACTTTAGAGATTTCTTGCATGTAGTCGTTGACGATGTCAGCAACAGGAGTATAATATTTTTCCTGTACTTCTTTCGCTTGGAAGTAGACGTCATCGTTTTGTGCAGTACCCATAGTTTTAGGGTTGGCGGAATTCAAAGCTCTTTCTCTGAATTTCTTCACTGCATCTCGGTCTAACAAACGATCGAAGACTTCATAATCCATAACTTCGATTTTGTTAACTTCGTGGCTGGTTCTAAAACCATCGAAGAAATGAAGGAATGGTAAGCTTGATTTGATGGCTGCCAAGTGAGCAACACCACCGAGATCCATAACTTCTTGTACAGATCCGGAAGCCAACATGCAAAATCCAGTTTGCCTTGCTGCATAAATATCTTGATGATCCCCAAAGATGGAAAGAGCATGTGCGGCGATGGAACGTGCAGCAACATGCATTACGCCAGGAAGTAATTCTCCGGCGATTTTATACATATTAGGAACTTTCAGCAATAATCCTTGGGAAGCGGTATACGTTGTTGTCAACGCTCCAGCGACCAATGATCCATGCACAGTACCAGCTGCTCCTGCTTCTGATTGCATTTCAACGACTTTGACAGGCATTCCAAACAAGTTTTTCTTGCCTTGGGCTGCCCAAGTGTCTACGTGTTCAGGCATAGGAGAGGATGGTGTGATCGGGTAGATACCAGCGACTTCAGTAAACGCATAAGACGTGTAAGCAGCTGCTTGGTTTCCATCCATCGATTGGAATACTTTTTTTGTTGTCATAAACAACCTCCTATAATATATATGGTAGATGATGTATAGTCCACTACATATTATAACGTAAAAAGCGCTTAAACACAATTGCAAAATTGTGATTAAAACGCTTTCTTAGTTTCGCTATTTATTCAATTATGATTGGTTCTGTTGGCTCGTTTTGTCTCGCGACAATCACCTTATAAGCGAAGATGTCAACGCCTTGATCAAGAAATGTTTTATTATAGGCATCAAGAGCTTTGGTCTCGATATTACACTCTTCCGATAAGTGAGCAAGTACAATGTACTTGGTTCTGTCTCCCGCTAGATTCAGAATCAAATTCGCTGAATCTTCATTGGATAGATGTCCTTGGTCATCCAAAATTCTTCTCTTTAATAACCATGGACGATTGCTTTCCAAAAGCATTTCCACTTCGTGATTACTTTCAATCACGTATGCTTCCGCATTGCTGATCAAATGGTATTTTCGCATCGGGAAGTATCCCGTATCCGTAATATATACCAAAGAGGATTCTCCCTCGAAAAATCGATAACCGAATGGTTCAAATGCATCATGATATACCATGAATGGCAAGACTTTGAACTCTTCGAATTCCAGCATGTCTTCTGGCAAGATGACTTGAAATCTAGGACTTTCGATATTATATTTGATTGTCTTGTTCAGATTTTTTAAAGTGCCTTCACTTAAATAGATCGAAACATCATGCTTCTTGGCAAGCATCACAAGTTCCTTGACGTGATCGCTATGCTCGTGAGTAATGAATACTTTCGATAATCCATCTAATGTTTTATTGTGTTCAGCGAGTCTTCCAGTCAGTTGTTTGTATGTGATGCCACAGTCAACCAGAATCTTTTCGTTTCCGATTTCAATATATGTGGCATTTCCTTTGGAACCGCTGGCGAGTACGATTACTTCCATTTTAAGTTTCCTTCTTTTCCTGTTCGTTCCGTAACCGTTTCAGTTCTTCTTGAATCAGTTTTTCTTTTTCTTCTTCCAATTCTTTCTCTTTCATCATCCTGAGTTGTTTGATGATGTTGGAAGCTTCCATAGCTCCCAAAGTGATGAAGACTAAAATGATTACAAGAAAGATTATATTATATCCACCGGAAAAAAGAAAGCCATATATCAAAGTGATGATTTCGGAACGGGTAGTAACTTTTCCAATGATTTGATCGGTTGTAAATCCCGTCTCCCAATCATAGGAATAATCATTGTTATCCCCTCGCGTAGTGATATAGGTTACTCCGTTAATCGTCTCGATATCGACAATACGATGAGTTACCACATTGTTTTCCGGTTCTCCGTCACCATTGGCATCGAATGATGCATGGTAGGTGATGATATCATGTGTATGATAGGTTTCATCTTTTGTGTTTACAAAAATGACATCTCCGACCATCAGGGTGTCTTCCATAGAAGGGGTTGTGATGACAAAGATAGCTGTTCCGAATATCGTAGGTGTATCGCCTTTGCGAAGTGCAGAGGTCAACGATAATATCAATATAAATGCCAGCAGCAAGATTAAATATGGTGTTGCGCCAGCGACTTTTTTGAGTGTTTTTTTCATAAGTTGCTCCTAATGAAAATGGAGTCTATCCGACTCCACTTTTAAGCTGGGTATCCTGTTTCGAAGTCATAGGATGTAAGTTCTGACCAAGTGACATTGTCATTCTGTTTCACTTCAATCGTTATGGTGATCGCACATGATACTTGTGCGTAGTCGTTTCCGACTAGATTTCCATCGTAGGAAATCGATGATAACAAATCGATTTGTCCAGAATTTGCAGTGATTTCATAGACATCACTATTATAGTACCAGTAATCTCCCGAATTCACAAAGGTAGAATCAAAAGTAACTGCCAAATGATCATCCACTGCTCCAGTGTAATAAGTTGTGACTCCTCCTACTTGAGGGTCTTCTACTTTGGTATAAGCGATTTTCAATCTCATTTGAGAAGTGATTGGAGATTCATTCGTCAATGTGAATGATGTGTTCACAAGTTCCATGCCAGGGTACATGATGGTTCCATTGGTGATAAAGTCTCCATCCTGAGAATAGCGAAGATCACCCACGGAAATTGTTCCGGTATTTAGGTCAATGGAGTCAAACCCCCAACCAAAGGTAAATCCCAAAATCAACACTGAAGTAATGATCAAAACCAATGATGTAATGGATAAAATAAGTGATTTTCGTTTCATCATCCATCACCTCACTGTGTTGATTGGACAAGGATGTGATCAATGTCCAATTGAAGATTCTGATAGTCATTACCTGCGGATCCAGAAATTGTGAAACTGAAAAACAACTCTTCTGTTGAAGACGCTGTGATTTCTACAGCTTCATGCGTTATGACAAATACATCAGCAATCAACAGAGTTGTCAATAATTGATCTGTAATTTGGTCTGAATTCAGGATAATCACATCCATCAACGATCTTCCAGCTAAATAATTCGAGTCATCGCCAAGTGGATCCGTTACGGAATCCGTGAAATCGTGTAATGATACTTGAGTATATACTGTAAAGTCATTATTATTTGTGATTTCTACTTTATAGTATTTAATGTCACCAGGTACCGTATTTTGAAAATCAATCTCGGTAGCAGGTGAATAATTGATTCCGTCATCCGATACATATAGTGTTGCATCGATATCAATATCTTGTGCATCAATTGTTATAAGGTCTGACCCGGCAGTATCAGAAATAGCAAACCAAGCAAAAGAGGCGACTACGAACAAAAGAACTGACCCTATCATGGCGACAAGCGATAAGGTAAAGTTTTTCTTCATCATATAATCACCTCTTTATTTCTAGTTTATATTGGTTTAGTTGAACTCCTTGAGTTCTTGGATTTTCTTTTCTCGTCTTTCTTTTTCTGCATTATCCAAAATATCTTTTGCTTTCTTGATTTTCAGTTTCTTCTCAATCTGTTCATCGACTTCTGCTTTCTTTTGATCCATCATGCGTTTCATTTCTTCTGCAGCTTCTATTTCCTTCTGCAGTTTTTCTTCTTCCATGATGCGTTTCAAGTCGTCTTGATAGTTATTGAGTATCAATTGAGCCAAAGCTTTTTGGGTCTGCATATTGACTGCATTGTCTTTTTGAAGACGTTCAATGTTTTGATATGATTTCAAAACCTTATTCTGCATTTTGATTCTGTCTCTGACTGTTTTTTCATCTTCTGGTCTATACTTCTCGTTGATGAAGTCTACGAAAGCGGAATCAGCAATGGATGATAACCTTTGATAGATGATTTTGATTGCTTCTTCTTCATCGATTCCAGCATCCAAGAGTGTTTTGAAACGATTCTCGTTTCCTCTTCGAATCTGATCCAAGAAGTATTGGTTGAGTGTATTGTCCTGGAAGATGTATTCTCCTGGTTGCATGTATGTATCTCTTTCGTAAGATAACATGACTTTAGGGGTTTTCCTCTTTGAATAGTTGATTGGAATCTCATGTGACATCTCGAAATCATCGAGCTGATTGTTTGCGACTGTCGCATACAATACCATCATCGCATTTTCGATTTCACCAACGTATTTTTCTTCGAATTCAACATCGCGTTCGAAGACGTCAACATCATAACCTACACGGTCGATTTCATCCAATATGTTCCACATTTCATAACATGCTTTATAATCGTAGTTTTTTAGGATTTTATTGGTTTTCATGATTGGTGGCTTGATTGGTTGATACGATTCCATCGCTCTCATAAAACGCGAGAGTTTATATCTTGTAATCAAATCACGAATGGTGGTGATTCGTTTTAGAATAGCTGCATTGCGTTGTCCGATTTCATCCGTTGCGGATTTTTGATGAATCTGGAATGTAATATCGTAATCTACAATAGAATCTTCCATATCGATTTTGGAATTGATTTTCAAGTAATTGATGTATTCCGTTTTTGATTTTTCTACGATAACATCATAACGGAAAGTGATGAATGTGTAGATTTTATTGATCAGAGTCATCAAAAAGCGATTCTCATAAGTACCCAAGTCGGCTTCTGAATAACTGGTTAACACCTTGGAAGGAGTAACATTTCCTTGTTGATCGGCTGAACGGATCAACTGGGTATTCGCGGCTAGATGTCTTACGGTATCTGCATCTATTTTCTTAGCTCGTTCCACAGGAACGATCTCGGAAAATTTCTTCAGCATCTCATCTGGATTTCTCGTTAATTTCTCGATTACCGGTAAGATTGCTTCAACAGCGTCCATAAAAGAGTCGTCAAACACTCTTCTTTCGCGACGCTCCTTGTGATATAAAGTAGTGTCTGCACCACCGATAATATCAAGGAATGCTTTTGCGAAATCATCTTGTTTATTAACGCCTTCAAAAGTGGTATTTATTTTTTTGAAATACTTCTTAGCTGCACCTTTTTCCATTTAATCACCCACTATTGAGTTTTTAATTCTCTAATATAACGGACTGACATCTCAAAACCGTTCTTACCAAAGATTTTACTGATTTGAGAAATCAATTGATCCAGTTCGTTTTGCAAGAATGCCAAGTTGAGGTTTTCAAACTTACGCAAGATCTTGTTTGCGAACATGAAGTCGAGTCCTTCCTCTTCGGTTCCACCGCAAGCTACGAATACAGGAACAAATTTGTGAACCTGACCCATAATACGGTTACCGAATGCGACTTTGAAATTTTGTTGAATGTATTTGTCTAGAATTTGGAACTTCTCTAGTAATTCATCGCTCACAGGATATTTGTGAATTGCTTCATCGAACATTTCCTGTAAGTAGGAACTGCTCAAATGAACCGGAGCTGTTTCTGGAGCGAGAAATGCTTCCGCTTTGCTATCAAATTCCAAAGTGATAGCACGGTCATATACTTTGTCTGTAATCGTATAGGTTGAGTCATCTTTGTTGGATGTTCCGACAAACCAGAGGTTCAGTGGAACTGTGATTTTACCGTTGATGACTTTTAGTGGATCATTTGGAAGTGGATTTGGAACCAAATCAATCTTCCATTCGGTAGGATCCGGCATTTCCATTACAGATAGGAATTCAGCGAAATAATACTCGATACGCGCTAAGTTCATCTCATCGAGAACGATGAAGTTAACATCCTTTCGATACATTGCTTCATACAATGAGGCAAGGAAATTCGTTTCGTTGAATCGTTTTGTAAACTCATTCAAATATCCGATGATTTCTGCGCGGTCACGCCATGACGGTTGGACGGAAATCAGGGATGCGTTGTTTTCAAAAAACTTCGCCATAGCGTATGGCAAACTTGTTTTACCGGTACCGGAGATACCTTCCAAGATCATAACTTTGGAAGCGGCCATTCCGGCAAAGAAACAGGCGATCATTTTCGGTTGATAATACAATTTCAGTTTGGATGCGGCGAAATTGACGAATCTCGCTACCAAATCTGGCAAAGAGATATAATCCTTTTCTTCCATATAGATGTGAGTATCCTTTCCGGCATACTCTTTATCAATATTGATCAATTTGACGAATCTGGATTCTCCCGGTGACAAGGCTCTTTCTCCGGAAGATGAACTTGAGGTTTGTCCTCCGCCACCGCCCATTGTAGGAATGAATGCGGTTCTACTTCCACCTTTGCCGACAGTACCTAAGCTGCCCATGTCATATGCTGGTTGCATAGCGGCGGCTGGGATTCCATCTGCTCCTTCAGAATAAGATGCTGCGAGTCTTTCACGCTTTCCGCCAACTCCAAGTTGTGAAACTTTGAGAGCGAGAATCTGATTCTTCTCATCGGCAAGCTCCATGACTCTGTCATTGAGCATTGCGATTTCTTCAATCAATTCGTTCTTTTCTATTTCTACAGCTCTAAAAGATGCGAATTTACGGAACCAAAGGAAGATTCGTACGAGTAGGAATATGATAAGAGATAAATTCAGGATGAATGTTACCACAACCATGATCCAGGATATGATTGTAAATTCATCAGATTGAATAATCAATATATCGAAATAATACCCTATGTTTCTAAAAAATTGGACAATGATTTGATCCCAAACGACATCCTTAAAAAAGGAAAGTATATCTTTTCCGATTTGTTTGAAAAGTTCTACATAAAATCTTGAAAACTCGTTCATGGACTTCCCCCCTTAGCAGATGTAGTCATAATAATATAATAAGGATACTTATTCTTTATCTTCTTGTTCTTGTTTTTCTTTTTCAGCTTTTTCTTTCGCTTCTTGTTCTAGGATAGCTCTAGCAGCAGCAAGTGCTTCTTCTGAGATCGCACCTTTATTAGCTGATGCTTGCTCTAATTTGTATTCAGTCATAACACCTATAAACCGATAAACCTCATATGCAAGGAAAGCGAATGTTGGTACAACAATAAATACGAAGAATCCTGTACTTGACTTCAAGAACCCAACAACACCATCAATTACTCCACCAATATTCTTGGTGACTTGGCCAGTCCATACTCCCACAATATCTGATTGATTTACAATATATGGATCAACATCACTGTTTGCATCACCTTTAGTAATGAAATGGTAATTACCATTGGTGTCTTCTTCAACAGAATAGACTCTATGTGAATTATAGACCCATTCTGCTTGACCATCACCATTTACATCAATAAGAGCTTTATATGTTATCACGTCTACATTGGCTTGAATCTCACTGAATTCAAAGTCTGTATTAACATATATTAAGTCTCCCTTTTCAAATGTATCATACATGGAATTGGTTTGAACAGTATATGCTGACCTACCAAAAATGCTATGAGCACCATCACTAGTAGAAGTCAACGCAATTACTGCATATATTGCTACAATCGCAAGTATCACATAGAAGATGATATTAAAAATTCTATACTTGTTCTTCTTTGGTGTATTCTTTTCTATTACCTGATTTTCTTTCATAATTCTCCCCTTGACTCATGGCCTTGTTTTGCAAAATAATTTTTGTCAATTTATAAATCAATTAAAAATATTTTTATAGAATATCTCTGGTGAATGAACATCTTCTTTGAGTTCTTCCTTCATAGAAAAACCCAAAAAACAAATTCATTATGGCGATATCACTTAGGCCAAATGGCCTAAGTGATAATGATTGCCAATAATTGTTTTGTTTCGTTTGTAAAAATCTACTATGCTACTAATGAGAATGTTAATGAGATATCAAATGCAGCGCCCATTACAGCGTTGGATGCATCTTGATCCCAACCTTCCATCCAAATATAGATGGTAACCAATTCTGGTACATTAGCAGTTTCAAGAGTTAATACTTCTGTTGAGTTTACAGTACCTAAAGATGCTGTTGCAGCAGTTGACAATAATGATGTATTAGATGGTGCATCTAATGCGCCATTAGTATATCCAGCCATTCCGCTTGTCCAAGCAAAGTCAAGATCTCTGTCATCTCCAAAGATGTATTGGTTAGAATCTCCAAGAGTACCAAAGAACATAGCGTTTTCATAAGTAGTACCTCCACCATCAGTAATCGTGTAATCGAATGTAACTTTGGAATTTATTCCAGCAGGTTTCAATAGCCAGAATTTCAATTCAATATAACCACCAGATGCTGAGTTAGCATTTGCAGCAGTCAATTCTCTACCGTAAGTAGCTGGATCGTCAATAGCATTAGCTGTTAATGATCTCAAAGTAGTGAAATCAACATCAGTATATACTGTGTCAAAATATCCACCAGTTTGATCCTCGCCTTTCAAAGCAGTTACAGGAAGGAAATATGCTGCTCCAATTTCAGTGTCATATTGTGAACTTGAAAGAACATTTACTGAACTTGAAAAACTATCTAGTGTCCAACCATAATCTGTATATTCATTATCTGGAGACACCAATACTGATTCTCCATCCCAAACTCTAATCAACAGAGTCTCTGCTGATTGTACATCAACTGTAAATTGGTTTACTGTAACAGTATTGGATACAGTGAACCATGCGTAAGTTGATCCAATTGTTGCAACCAATGCAAATAATAGCACGACTGCCGACATAATAACTTTTGTTTTTAAAGCTTTCATTTTTTTAACCCCTTTTCTATTTTTTTTTCTTTTTGCTTGAATTAGAAATCATAGACTTCAGTTACTGTGAACTGCATGTCCATTTTGATACCTCCGCCCATCAATGCATTACTATGATCGGCGTCTTCTCCCTCAAACCAGACTACAACAGTGACTTTCATCACATCTCCCGGTTCGAAAAATGATATTTCTTCGTGCATGACCTCTTCTGGACTGTAAAATGCTTCTGTAAGAGGTTCAAGTTCTCCGGGTGCAGCCCCTTTTATTGACTGCCGTTTAGCGTATGTTGTGCCTATCCCGTCTATGATCACTCGTACTCTTAAGGCTTCTTCTGCACCTTGCGCTGAAGATACAATATTCATCTGCGCTGCTAAATCAACCGGAACATCTCCAGCGTTTTCCACGTAAAACGTGTAAACGAGGTATGAGGTCCCGTTGTTGGGTCCGTCCACAGATGTCAAATCTTCATCCGAAGGTAAGCATACACTATCGCCTAGTTGGTAAAGTGTATATTGTGTCCCACAATATGCGGTCATGCCTTGATTATCATCTACTTTTGTGGCCATCAAACGTGATGTATAATC
>JAFGQH010000037.1 GCA_016935815.1 Bacilli bacterium
ATACCATAATCACAAATATTTGTAAAGAAGGTATTAAAAAAAGAAGAAACTAAATATGTTGCTAGTGTTGACTCGTTTGGAAACATATGATATATTTATAATTAAGTCGCCACTTAAATAAATGGAACTGAATTCACATTGATTTCGCATAATTGGGATTGGATGGGGGATGGATTAAAATGATGAAGAGATTCATAATAGGAGTATTGATTGCTTTGATGACAGTTCTGATTGGTTGTACAGACACCATCACTAGCCCAAGTGAAATTACAGAAACAAATGCCACTGTCACTTCCGTGAAAGACACCACACCTATGAAAGCGATGATTATTATAGGTAATAAGTTTGGAAACACGTACTTTGATATGCTAGATGATCTTCAAGGACTTGGATTTGAGGTCGTAACTGTAGGCGTTGGAGATCGAACCTTAATGAGTTCCTGTCCAAACCACGAGAACATAGAAGTTGAAGTGGATATGAACATCGAACAGATCGACGAGGAGAATATTGAAGAGTACTCCGCCATTCTGATTCCAGCTGGAAGCCACTTCAGAACCATTCGCTATTCGATTGAAGTAGGAAGAGTTCTAAATCTTGGAAAAGAGAATTCGCTTTATATCATATCTGTATGTTCAGGAATCTTCGTTTTGGCGAATTTTGATGGTTTGATCGAAGATGTTGAAATTGCAACAAGTTCTTTGACAAGAGAAGCGATTTTGAATGCCGGTGGTATCATCAACTACAGCAAAGTAGTTGTAGACGGGAATTTCATCACAGGATCAACCGGAAACGGAAGTAGTGATAACGCACCAATACAAGAACTAGTCGAGGCACTATATACATCAATTAACAATCATCATAGTACAATTATGTAGGAATCGTTTATAATAAGATGTAAGCATCTTGTTATGGGATTATAAAAACATAAGAGTATGGAGTGGTTATTTTATGGATTTAGAGTTAATTATACGAGTTTTAGGAGAAGAGACCAGATATAAAATCTTCCAACTTTTGTTGAAAGATGAATACTGTGTTGGCGGTCTGGCGAAAACTTTGAAAATATCAGATGCAGCCGTATCGCAACATATCAAAATACTGAGAGAACACAATATTGTCATTGGTCGAAAAGTGGGGTATTATACACATCTCAGTGTGAATAAGGATACCATGAAGGAGTTCATCAACCTTTTCAAAGAGAAAATCGAGGAATGATATAGACTTTGATTGGTAATCATGGATAGAACGAAGGGTTAGGAGATGCTTAAAATGAAGCAAGGATTATTGGTTTTTGTGGTTTCACTGATGGTTTTTTTGGTGGCTTGTCAAACCACCACAACACTCGATACATCATTGGAACCAAAATATCAAACGAGTAACAATGTATATAGTTTGGATGTTGTTCTGGATGTGGAAATGTCCGAGTTATCTGTCACGGGAGAGATCTATTACAAGAATGACGAATATGACCTAAATGAATTGTATTTGACTCTATATCCCAATTCTCAGAATTATACGGAACGGGAGAACAATATCGTCATCGATTATATCAAGATTGATCAACTTGTCTATGAATATACCATCACCGGATCGGATCACTCTCAGATTTATATCGATTTGGATGACACTTTGCTTTCAGGAAAGAGAATCAGCATTGAGTTTTCCTATTACTTCACCTATTGGCAAAATGATGGAAGGATATCCAAACACGAAGACGAGTTCTTGACAATGTTTTTTTATCCATTTGTGGCGATTTATGATGATGAAGGTTGGAACATTGATGCATTCACGGTACACGGAGAATCCTATTACAACACCATAGGAGATTACTATGTCAGTATTGATACGCCTTTGGACTATCAGGTCGCTGCTTCCGGAGAGTTGGTCGATACTTCCAGTACCGATACTAGAAATACATATTCATATGAGATATTGAATGCGAGAGATTTCTCATTCAGTACATCGGAAAACTATTTTGTTTATAGCGAAGTAGAGAACGAAAGGACATACATGATTTATTCACTGGTTGAATTGTCCGATCTGAATGTATTTCGAGTATTCAATATCATCACCAATACCTTTGAAGCCTATGAATCGACAATCGGATCCTATCCATATGATCATTATACACTTGAGCTCGGCGAGTACTTCGGTATGGAGAGCACCGGGATCGCTTATTGCAACTATGATATCGATGAAGCAACGATCGTCCATGAAATCATCCATCAATGGTTTTATTCCATGGTCGGGAATGATCAATCCGATGATTCATTCATTGATGAAGCAATCACGACATATATTACATCTTTGTATTATTATGAACAATCCGGAACAAACGGATACTACGGATACTTGGCATTCAGAAATAGTTTGGATGAACGTTTTGAGGACAGGTTGATTGCTTGCCAGGGAGAATCCTTATTACAGAAGGTCGATGATTTCGGGGATCAATACGCCTATTTGATCTACTACCATGGACCAACAATGTTTCGGTATTATGTAGATGAATTCCTAGAGGGTGATATTGAGGAGTTCTATCGGATTCTAAGCGTGTACTTCAATCAATACAAGTATCAAGTTGTCACACTTGACGATTTGTTGGATGTGATTGAATCCGAAAGTGGTGTTCAAATAACCAAAGAATGGTTTATGATGCAAATTACAGAATTTCAAGATTTGGATAACAGACCATAATATTATGAAAAAAATGCATATATAACACTATAAAGGGAGCACGAAATTGTGTTCCCTTTTTCATTTATAAATGTTATTTATCTTTTCTTATTTTTACGCTGCTGGAACAACTGCTCCTCCGTAATTGTCTTCAATCCATTGTTGCACCTCTTCGGATTGCAATGCGGCTACCAAAGCCAACACAAACTCGTTATCGGCATTTTCCGACGTCGCTACAACGATGTTGACATATTGGGATGCGCTACCTTCTAAAGCGATGCTATCGTCAAGCGGATTCAAACCATTGTCAAGAGCATAATTCCCATTGATCAACACGGCATCGCCCTCTTCATTGTTGTAATTCGCAAATAACAATTCCGCTGCGACTTCCTTGAAAGTAATGGTATAGTCAGACGTGAACAATGTTGGTAGATTCGTAACCGTCGCATTGACGATGTCATCACTGCTCACATCATTATTGATTGTGATCAAGCTATTTTCTTCGAGCACACCAAGCAATCTTGGTCTGTCAGTCGGTGAATTGGAAATGACAATTTCCAGTTCATTTGGCAATTCGCTGATGGAATCATACAATTTGGTATACAGTCCGATTGGTTCCACATGGACACCACCGACATTGACAAAGTCATAACCATATTCCTCGATTTGAGCATTCAGATACGGAACATGCTGGAAGTAATTGGCGATGATATCTCCAGATTCCAAAGCACTGTTTGGCAGTACATAATCTGTAAATTCCACGACTTCAAATGTATAACCTTGTTCTGCCAAAATCGGTTGAACATGTGCCAGGATTTCTGCATGAGGTGTCGGTGAAGCACCGACTTTGTATATGGTTTCATTGTTTTGACAAGCTCCTAAGCTAAGAGCGAACAGTAGTAGTAAAGCAATCGATAAAAGTTTTTTCATTTTAAATTTTCTCCTTAGTATTTTTTAGATAGTTTCTTAACAAATAGATCTCCAACCACCTGAATCAACAGGATGAGAATGGCAATCATAACAGTAGCCGCAATCGTAATCAATATCCTGTTTCTTGCGTATCCGTAAAGATATGCGAGATTTCCAAGCCCTCCGGCACCAATCGCTCCGGCGATGGAAGTGTATCCAGTGATGGCAATCGCGGTAACGGTGATTCCCCGAACCAAGGCAGGGAGTGATTCCGGAATCAAGATTCGGAACAATACTTGCAGTTTGGTGGCACCGAAAGACAACCCGGTCTCCTTCAGATCCGATCCGGTCTCATGAAGGGCGATTTCTACGATTCGGGCGTAAAACGGTGAAGCACCGATAATCAAAGCGGGTAAAGCTGCGGTCGGACCCAAGATGGTTCCGATCAAAATTCTCGTAAACGGAATCAACAAGACAATCAAAATCAGAAACGGTATGCTGCGAAGAGCAGAGGTCACTGTAGACAGAATCTTGTATAGGGTTTTATTTTCCCATAAACCGTCTTTGTCCGTTGCGTACAATAACGATCCCAAACCAAGACCGATTGCGAAGACAAAGAGGGTACTGGCAATCGTCATGTATGCTGTTTCCCACAGAGCATCCAAATAGGTGCTGATCTCTAAATTAAATAACATCTTCAACCACCACCTTATGTTTCTCAAGGAATAGTTTGATTTCATCTATTCGTTTTGGAGCGTGAATGACCATGATGCCGATCCGATGCGGTGTCACATTAGCATAGACTATGGATGCTGTTACGGACAGTGTCTGAATCATTTCACTGATGATGCTGTCTTTGACGATGCTTTCATCGAATTTCAGCAACAACAATTCCTTAGGATCGAATTGTTGGACGACAGAGGACAAGTCCAACCCGATTTCCTTTACAAATGCTTGTGTCTGAGGATGTTTGGCTTTGAACAGAATATCGTCCAAATCTCCATGTTCCACGATTCTTCCCTTATCCATCACGGTGACGGTATCACAAATCTCTCGGATCACATACATGTCGTGTGTAACGATGATGACATCAACACTATGGTTCTTCGCGGTGGCTTTGATCAGTTGCAGGATTTGACCTGTGGTAATGACGTCAAGCGCACTGGTCGGTTCGTCGCAGAGAAGAAGAGACGGTTTGTTAATCAACGCTCTTGCGATTCCGACTCGTTGACGCTGTCCTCCGGATAACTGTTCCGGATATCTGGTTGAATATTCTGACAGACCGACTTCTTGCAGTAGATCTTGTGCAAACTTCTTATCTTCGCTGGTAATCTTTCGATGGAAGGAAATTGGTAAAAGTATGTTGTCCAAAACCGTTTTTCTAGATAATAGATGATCTGTTTGAAAGATCATTCCGATTTGCTTTCGTAACATTCGGGTGGATTCCTTGTTGAGATGTCTTAGGTCCGTATAGTCAAAGATTTGGATATTTCCTTTGTCGTATGACTCCAATTGATTCAATAATCGAATCAAGGTGCTCTTTCCAGCACCGCTGATCCCGATAATTCCATGGATCAAGCCAGAATCGAAACGAGCAGATACTTGATTTAAAGCAATCTCATCTTTACTTCCAATGTACTGTTTCGTAATGTTTTCCAAGGTGATCATTGTGTCTCTCACATCCTTTTTGATATAAAAAAAATCCTTTACATATCGCTATGTAAAGGACAAGTGTTTTTACTCGTGGTACCACCTTTATTCGTGAATACCTCACAGTATTCACCTCTTCAAGTACGCATCCATTCAAGGAATTAATACTCTAATGCGTTAACGGGCATACCCGACCAATCCTACTGATGTTCAAATTGGCAACTCCGAGACCATGTTCATTGACTATTGCATACCTCATTTCACCAACAGAGGCTCTCTAAGATGGTTTTCATCAATTACTCTTCTCTTCTACGTTTTTCATTAGTACACATTATACAGTTGTCGTATTTGATTGTCAATACCATTCGTCAATGTAATTTTTGAAATGGGAATGAAAAGGTTCTCACTCTTGAAATCAAATGTGGAAGTCGATTTCAAACGGAACACATCAAACCAAAGAAACTGTGGTACAATGGACGTAAAAGGATTCTTTTTTGTCGGAGGTCTTTCTATGAAATTCCGTAAAGTATTACTTGGATTGATAATGGGGTTATTATGGTTTTCCCTTGTTTCATGTAGTGAGACTACCACTTCGTCGGTGATCTTTTCTTCAACGACGCAACCAATTGATTATTCGGAACCTACAAAAGTGGTGTTTTATTCCGGTAGAACCGGAAATAATGAGATTTTTGTAATGGATTTGGATGGATCCAATCTTACCAACCTGACAAACAACGATGCAGACGATGAATGTCCAACGGTATCTCCAAACGGATCAACGGTTGCATATGTATCGAATCGAACTGGAAATTTCGAATTGTATCTTGAATTGATATATGGTGGAACCCCTGTACAATTGACGGATTCTGGAATAGATGTCACTCAACCATCTTGGTCTTACGACGGAACAAGTCTTCTCTATGTCCTGGACTATGGCAGTAAGACAGAGATTTGGAAAACAAACGCTGATGGCAGCGATCTGACGAAATTGACCGATAACAGCTACCGAGATGAACGACCGGTATTCTCACCGAATGGACAGGGAATCATGTTTATGTCCAATCGAGAAGGGAAATACAGGATTTATACTATGGATTCCGATGGGACAAATCAAAGCAAAATCGATTTAATTGATGTTGAAGCCAGCAGCGACCATTTCATTTTTCCACAATATAGTCCCGATGGGCAATACATCATTTATTCTTTGAACAATCTTACCAATCAAACAGCTGTGATTCATCGGTATAAACTGGACGGAACAGAAGATGTCATTTTAACGGAAATCGGCGGACGAAATGAAAACCCAAGCTATTCATTGGATGGTGAATGGATTGTATTCCAATCGGAACGCGACGGTAATTTTGAAGTCTACATGATGAAATCGGATGGTACCGGTGTTACCAGACTGACCAATAACAGTTCTTGGGATGGGTGGCCAGCATTTGCCAGTTTGCATCCCCAGCAGGATTATGAATCTTGAGCAATCATAATCGCTCAAATAATATCTGATTTATAGTAAAAAACAAATCACTTTTACAATTGTGATTTGTTTTTTTGTGGTGTTTCGATTTTCTCCATATATACCCCAATGGGGTATAAAATCATTGACATGTGCCTCAATGGGGTATATAATTATATTGAGGTGATATCATGTCAAAAAATATAAAAACCCTGAGAGAGAATCTAGAATTGACTCAAGAACAGGTATCTATTTTAACAGGTGTGCCTGTAAAAACACTTCGAAATTGGGAACAAGAAATTAGAAAACCAAGTGAGTGGACGATCGATTTGATAATGGATCGACTTCTTAGAATGAAAATGGAAGAATATAGTTTAGAAACGGATTCACCGTTTATCCTGTCCTTTTTGACAATTAAAGAAAGTGTTATTGCAGTTGCCAAAGAATTCGATGTTCAGAAAGTATATTTATTCGGATCTTATGCGAAAGGTGAAGCGAGAGAAGATAGCGATGTTGATTTGTACATGGAATCGAATTTGTTTGGTCTTGACTATTTTGGTTTTGCAGAAGCTTTAAGAGAGAAATTAGTCAAGAAAGTAGAATTGCTAAGTGATAAAACGATTCAATCAAAGTCTTTAATTGAACAAGAAATAATGAGGACTGGAATCTTAATTTATGAAAGATCATGAGTATATCAAGAGATTATTGAAATACGGTAGTAAAATCAGATTATATATGCAAGAAATCGATTCCTTTGAGAAATTCCTATTGCATCCAGAGAAAGCGGATGCAGTTATATTGAATTTAGAACAAATCGGAGAAACCGCTAGAAAAATCTCTCAGGATACTAAGAGAATGTATTCAAAAATAAATTGGCCAAGCATCATAGGATTAGCGAATATGATATCTCATGAATATGAAGGCATAAGACTGGAGATTATATATGAAATTGCAACAATACACATCAATCTTTTTTTTCAATCGTTTGAATCAATAACACTAACACATATGTAACGAGTATCTATCTGTATAAACAAAGAGTCATGTTAGAATTTCATCTAGCATGACTCTTTTATTTTATCAACATGTAATAATATTTAGAATAGTCCCATTCCAAACGCAGCTGCGAAGACAAGAGAAATCGTTGTCATCAATTTGATCAAGATATCAATCGATGGACCGGCGGTATCCTTGAACGGATCCCCAACGGTATCTCCGGTAATAGATGCCTTATGGGCTTCAGAACCTTTTCCACCGTGTTCTCCGGTTTCAATCAGTTTCTTCGCATTATCCCAAGCTCCACCTGCATTTGCCATAAAGATTGCCAGCATGATACCCGTGACCAAAGTTCCGGCCAACATCGCTCCCAAGACTTCATAACCCAAGATGAATCCAACCGCAAGTGGTGTAACGATAGCGAGCATAGCCGGAAGAATCATCTCCTTTAATGCTGCTTGCGTAGAAATCTTGACGCATTTCTCATAATCCGGTTTCACTTTGTATTCTAGAATTCCCGGATTTTCTTTGAATTGTCTTCTGACTTCGTCCACCATCTTGTTCGCTGCTTTTCCAACGGACTTGATAACAAGACTGGAGAAGAAGAATGCAAGCATCGCACCCATGATCAAACCGGCGATGACTTCTGGTTTTGCAATGTTGATGGCTGTCACTCCGGCTTTGCGGATAAAGGCTGCGAACAAAGCAATCGCGGTCATAGCCGCTGAACCGATTGCGAATCCTTTTTCAATCGCAGCGGTTGTATTACCAACCGAATCCAAGGTATCGGTAATCTCACGTACACTTTTATCCAAACCGCTCATTTCTGCGATTCCACCGGCATTGTCGGCGATTGGACCATATGCGTCAACACTGACAGTGATACCGGCAGTAGACAACATTCCAACAGCCGCCAAAGCGACACCCAGCAAACCAGCTACGAAATAAGATAACATGATTCCCGCTGCCAAAATGATGACGGGAATCAGAGTCGATTCCATCCCTGTGGATATACCGGCTATGATATTGGTTGCGTGTCCGGTTCTTGATTGATTGGCAATGTTTTTAACGTGTTTATAATCCGAGGAAGTATAATATTCGGAAACCAATCCGATCAAGACTCCAACTGCCAAACCGACGATGATCGCTACGGATGGTGCGAAAGAGAATTGAATTTCCCGGAAGTTCATCATGACATCATTCTGATAATACATCTCCGATTTTATCGTATCTAAAAACAGGAAATTCATCAAGACAGTCAAAACGACAAATACGATGGCACTCATATAAGTACCCATCTTCAATGATTTAAAAGGTGATTTCCCTTTTTTCCCTCGAACAAAGAAACTACCGATAATGGAACCGATGATTCCAGAGAATGCTACAGCTAAAACAAACAGTACCCCTGTCATTCGGAAATCAGCAGTAAAGATAAGCGCTGCCATTGTGGAAGCACCGATGATGGAAGAAACATAACTTTCCAACAAATCACTACCCATCCCGGCGACGTCTCCAACGTTATCCCCGACATTGTCAGCGATAGCGGCTGGATTCCTTGGATCGTCTTCTGGAATCCCGGCTTCAATTTTACCGACGAGATCAGCGGCTACGTCAGCTGCTTTTGTAAAAATCCCCCCACCGACACGACCGAAAAAAGCGATGGAAGAAGCTCCTAACGAATAACCGGCTGCGTATGTGATTGCTTCATATGGATCGACACCTATGAAATAACTGGCACCGACAACGATCATCAGACCCAACAATCCGAATCCGACAACAGACATGCCCATGACACTTCCGCCTTTGAACGCCACATCCAATGCCTGTATGATACCAGACTTCTGTGCAGCAGTAGTGGTTCTCATGTTGGCGTTCGTTGCGCTTTTCATACCGATTTTTCCAGCCATAAGACTGAAAATGGATCCAAGTAGAAAAGAAAAAGCGGTACCGACTCCATAGAACAATGCAGAATATTCATGTTGCTCAATGATAATGTTTGTATTGGAATTTTCGGTTAATCCCGAGATTGCATCATAACCGAGATAAAAGCCAATTAGAATGACAACCGTCGTGATTGCGATATAAATATAGATGACCTTATGCTCACTCCGCAAAAATGCATTCGCACCTTTTTTGATATCTTCGCTGATTTCTTGGACCTTAGGATCTCCTTTGTCGAAAGAAATGACGCGTTTGTATAGATAGAGAGCATAACCAAGAGCTCCCAATGAAACGAGAATACCCAAAACAATAAATATTATTTCTTTCATGAATTCATCCTCCTCATGATTGAATAACATAAAAAAAACTTTGTGCGGATTCATGGAGCACATATATGGGATGTATACACAAAATTTATTTTAATCTTCTCTTGGAATTATACCACTCGAGAAAACAAATTCAATAGACTTCAAAGATTTTTTCGGAATAATTCTCATATTCAACTATAGATATATTATTAGCGATTTGAACTAGATATCAGACGCAATCATCTTGTCCATCTGTTCAGTGTTCTTTTTGTTCTTAAGTTTGAGATAGAAAAATAAAACAATATGCAAGAATGTTGGAAACAGGATCAATCCGGTTTTCAAGATCAAAGCAATTACCCCAGATGATCCATAGTTTTCTAGGAAAAAAGCGAAACCTTCCACAGAATCAAAGGCGTCGTTATAATTTAAAAAGAGAAAAATGGCGGAAGGAATCAATACGAGAGCTACCATGATTACTGAACCAACATATTTCTTTTGTTTTGTGAGCCAGTATTGCATTACAAAACTCGTAATCAAAAAGATAAATATCAAAATACCGTATATCATTTCAATTCTCCTTTTCCTTGCGAGTAAGCAGAAAGAATCACTTTGGCAGTGTTCAAATCCAACTTATCGTCAATGGTCAGTTTTTTAATCAGTGTGACAAAGACATCTTCTTGCTGCTCGAACAACTCGATTTTCTGGATGAGACGATCCAAACGCAATCGAACCGTAGGATAAGATACCTGATATTGCTTGGCGATTTCTTTCAAAGATCCGCTCGCTAAAATGAAACTGCGGATGAAGTTCAGATCCTCCGGTTCCAGTTTTTCAAGCCATAATGAATGATTCAATTCCATCACTTCCTTTATGGGTGTATTATACTCCAATAGATTAAATATATCAATTATATTAAAAAAATATTAATAAAATTAAAGTAATTTCATATTTTACACTATGAATTTCAACCTATGGCGGTATCAAAACATCTGAAAAATAGTAATCAGATTACCACAACTTTATCGGATTGTGATAAAATAGAAAAGTGAGAATTTTATAAATATAAGAATATTACTAAGGAGCGTATCGAATGGGAGTCGAAGTGAGAGTCGTAACGACGAAAAAGGAAACCAAACAATTCATGGAGTTTGCGAACATCCTTTATCAGGATGAACCGAATTACATTCCGCCGATTTTTTCGGATGAAATGAAATCGGCTGATCCAAAATACAATCTGAATCTTAAATATTGTGATGCAATATTGTTGTTGGCATACAAAGAAGGAAAGATAGTCGGTCGTCTCCGAGGGGTCGTCAATCACAAATACAACGACAAGAACAATCTGAAACATTTGAGATTCAACCATTTCGATGTTATTGACGATTTCGAAGTGACCAAAGCCTTGTTCAATCGTTTGATCGAATGGGGAAAAGAAAAAGGCATGGAAGAAATCAATGGACCGATCGGGTTCAACGATTTGGACAAACAAGGCCTTTTGATAGAAGGATTCGATTTGGAAGGGATGTTCATCACCTATTATAATTTCCCTTATCACATGAAACATCTTGAAAAACTCGGTTTTGTCAAGGATGTGGATTGGGTGGAGTATCGAGTCAAAGTACCTACGGAAATCAATCCGAGAATCACAAAAATATCGAATCGATTGTTGGAGAAAAGCGGGTTCAAGATTCAAGAGATACCGACTAAGAAACAATTGAAACCATATCTATACAAGATTTTTGATATCTACAATGAAGCATTCGCACCGCTTCACGGTGTAGTCGAGTTGACAAAAGGTCAGATCGACCAATATGTCAATCAATATCTCCCTATCATTAATTTGGATTTTCTATCTATTATCGTTGATAAAGAAGACAATGTTGTAGCCTTTGGTCTTCTAGGCCCTAGCTTGAATGAGGCGATGCGAAAGATCAAAGGAAGACTCTTTCCGTTCGGATTCATCACTTTGCTTCGGAGTCTGAAACGAACCAAAGTCTTGGATATGTATTTGGTTGCCGTAAAACCGGATGTCCAAGGATTGGGACTCAATTCGATATTGATGAATGATATCACAAACAATGCGATCAAAAACCATATCACCTATGCAGAAACCGGTCCTGAATTGGAAGACAACGACAAAATAACCAGTTTCTGGAAGAACTACAATGCGGATCTTGTCCGCAGAAGAAGATGTTTTATTCGCAAAATCTGATTTCAAACAAAAACCCCGACTCAAAAGTCAGGGTTTTTTCAAGTATTAGTTGGTTTGTTTTTGATACTTCTCAATCAATGCATCATATCGCTTGTTGAACTCTTCATCCACGATTTGCAATTCCGGATTCTCCAGAAAACGTTTGACTGCGAGTTTTACGATATCACTGTATTCTGTTTGTGAAACCCAGTGAGGAGCGACCTCCTTGATTTTGCTGTTATCAAATATGGTGTTGTCCTTTTTATCACCATAGAGTTCGCCTTTGAATTCAGGAAAATATTCCAATATCGTATCTGTAGGAATAAACACGACATTTGGTTTTACTCCAACCGCATCACAAATTGCTTTGTTCAATTGTTCCCAAGTGTACACTTTTTCACCTGTCAGATGATAAAAGTTGTCATATGTCTTGGGATTACCCAACACATCGACAAAAGCGGACGCGAAATCCTGATTGAAAGTGAGTGTCCAAAGACTCTGCCCATCGTCAGGAAGAATGATCGGTTTGTTTTTTTGCATCCGATCGATCAAAGTGTATGGTTTTTCTGGACTGTTGAGTTGTGCTATCAACATTTCTTCATTATAGGTATGCGAAGGTCGAATGATTGTGACATGGAATTTCGGATCGCGGAACGATAATAGATATTCTTCACATTTTTTCTTATTTTCACTGTATTGCCAATACTTGTTTCCAAGCGGGACTTCTTCTGTAACCGGAAGAAATGGAAGGGGTTTATGGTAAGCAGATGCACTGCTGATGAAGACATATTGTTTTGTGAAATCTTTGAACAAGTTATAATCTCTTGTCACATGCTCGACTGTAAAGCTGATCCACTGGACGATTGCATCAAAGAAATGACCTTTCAATACCTCTCTTACTTGATCCGGGTTGTAAATGTCACCGACAAGCACTTTGGCGTCTTCCGGAACTTTATCATTTCGATGACCTCGATTTAAAATGTACAAATCGATTCCTCTTTCCATTGTAATTTTACTGACAGCGGTACTGATGATTCCAGTGCCACCAATAAACAAGACTTTCATAAAAATCCTCCTACGTCTGATTGAATTTTGTTCTGCAATCATATTATAGCATTTTTTGGAAAAAAAAGAGATGCATAGACTTGATATAAAAAAACGATATTGGAAATCGACGAATTTCCTATCATGGGCCAAATCCAGAGCCCTGTTGTGATATAATTGATTTAAAACAATAGACGAGGGGGATACTATGGATTACAAGATTGAAGAATTACAAGAAATGATTATTGTGCAAGCAGAAGGAAAAACCAGAGAAGATGGGAAGGAAAAACTGGAAGAATTCTTAGGCAATCAAAATATCAAGCCAGTGAAATTCTACTACTTGGAATTGTACAACAGCAGTGGTGTTGCCGGTGCATATACATTTGCTCGCGTCAATGAAACACCAGAACACTCAAGAAAATTCAGCAGTCGGACAATCGATGCTGGCCCATATTTTGTTCTTGAGATGTCTTATCAGGAACTGAGAGAATCAAGCGGTCCTAAAGCCGAAAAGAAGTTGGACTTGCAACACTTGATCAAGGAAACGGGATACAAAGTCGCCGAATTACCATTCTTCGAATTTGTTCCTGACACCGATGAGAAAGAAATTCGCATTTACGTTAAATTGAAATAATTCCTGAAGATTCCAATTTGAATTTGGAATCTTTTTCATAACAATGGATATTCTTAAAAATTGATTGTATAATGAAGTGGTATATCATCACCGAAAGGGATTATTATGAAAATCAAACTCAAAAGCATACACCCCGAACTTCGCAGCAGAGGAAAAGTGATACGATGGATCTTCAAGTTGTTTCGAAATGAGAAAACATTCTATAAAGTTCAGAGAATGGTTCTGAAATATCGCAATCGAATGGAGAATGACAATTTGAATCTGACTGAGAAATATATCCATACCGACGCGAATGAAAATCTTCGCATTTGCATATATGAGTCAAAAAATCCGAAGCCCAAAGCAATCGGTTTGTTGTGGATGCATGGAGGTGGATATGCGATTGGAACGCCGGAACAAGACTCGAAATTCTTGGAGCAATTGATCAACGCAGAAAACGTTGTCGTTATTTCACCAGATTACCGACTCTCAATTGACGCACCTTATCCTGCGGCATTCGATGATTGTTACAACAGTCTTCTTTGGATGAAAGAACATGCAGAAGAACTTGGTATTGACTCGGATAAACTATTTGTTGGCGGATCCAGTGCTGGTGGTGGTTTGGCTGTGGCTTTATCTTTGAAAGCAAGAGATGAAAATTCTGTTAAGATTGCTTACCTGATGCCGATGTATCCAATGCTCAATGACAGAATGGATAGCGAATCGGCAATCGATAATGACGCACCGGTATGGAACAGCAAGTTAAATACAGCTGCTTGGCGTCTTTATCTTGGTGATTTATATCAAACAGAAGATGTCCCAACATACGCCAGCCCAGCTCGGGAAACCAATTATTCGAATCTCCCTCCAATCTATACATTTGTAGGTGATTTGGAACCGTTTCATGATGAAGTCGTAACCTACATCAACAAACTAAGATTAACTGGAATCGAGGCAGAACTAGACGTCTACCAGGGATGTTACCATGCGTTTGATACCGTAGACAGTAAGAAACCGATATCCGTACAAGCGATTCAAAAATACCTAGAGAGTTTTCAATACGCTGCCAAACACTACAAACAAAGTCAAGATTGATTCATAAATCCATTGATATAAATAAAAAGTCATACTAGAATTGCTTCTAATATGACTCTTTTTATTTTTTGGGATCTATTGATTTCCTATTTGCATCCCAAAACTAGGAATCAATACCATCAAGTAGAATGTCAAGATGGCTGCCAAAGCGACCAATCCTCCAATGGTAAGTGCTTGAAACAAAAGATTCAAAATCGGTAGTAAAACCAACAAAGAGAATATCAGGATGAATCCAAGTACAACATGTTTGACCCACACTTTCTTATTGAAAAGCGACAAAGCCAAAGCGATTATTCCACCAAATGCCGGTATCATGAATAAGAAGCTAGCACCACTGAGTATGAAACCTGTCGCTAGAGACAATATCAGATTCAAGAAGATTCCAATGACAAGAATCGCGTTCCGATAGGACTCTTTTTTGATAAACCGAAAATATAAAAAACCCAGAAGTGCTGTAAAGAATACCAGAGATATCAATGTTGGCAATTCGCTACCTTGCATTCTGACGTAAGTTACATCCCAAGAAACACTTCCAGCGAAAGCAACGAATTTGCTGTAGAAAAGCGCAGCGAATGAGACGACAATCAAGGCTCCAAAAACATAAAGTGCAGACCATAGAATCTGTTTTGTTTTAAATGCTTTTTTGAAGAACATCCAGCCAACGATTACAGAAAACAAAACCAACAGAATGATGTTTAACACATTCGCGAATGTTTCGGTATAAGTAATGAATATGTTTGGAAAGACATTGAAGAAGACTTGATTTTGATTTCCGACAAAATAATTCACATCACTGTATACATCATTGCTTGTGAACTCTTCCACAAGCGGAATGATTTGTGTCCCGTAGTGCTGTAAAGAAGAGATATTGACATTCGTATAATTGTCAAAAGGAGTATGGTAATAATAGTAATCTCCTAATACAGCGAAATTGATTCCCTGTTTATCAACATCAGGATCTATGAATTCAGAAAAATCGGTATTGTTTGGCATTACAGTATATACTGCGGTAGCCAAACTATAACTTACTTGCATTTCAGAATTTTTATAGAAGTCAATGACCCGATCATTATTGGTACTGGTTTCAAACATGATTGCAGGTCCCGAAACGCCTCTAGCCTCGACATTGATGACAAAACCGATTTTGTCCATCAAATCCTGCTCTGTGACAGCCATTGCTGCACCATAAAGACCGGTTTCTTCTCCATCGGTCATTAAGATATAAATGGAGTTTGTCAACTCTTTATCGGCAAATAATCTGGCAGTTTCCAACAATACAGCGAGTCCGTAACCATCATCCGCGGCACCATAAGATTCGCCTAAGACACCTTCCCCACCGACATGACCGCGCGAATCGTAATGAGCAACCAACAGGATTCCTGTTTCATTTTCTCCAGGAATTACACCGAGTAAATTGTGAATATCGTAATCGATATCATCTCCGGTATCGATACCGGGATAATCCATTTCAAAGACATTCGCTTCCCCAAGAAACTCCTCCAACTGGTTTTTCAGATACAACCGAACCGTTTCATGATTTTCAGGATCATATACGGAATGTTGATCCTGTGAAATCTGAGAGATATATTCCAATGCATGGGTCACGTTGAATTCAGTATCATCGTACGAATTGGGAACGGGAGTGTAAAGAACAAATAAGCTGAGTAGAATTCCCAAAACCAGTGTGGAAATTCCAATGATAAGATTGTGTTTATTCATAGGCACCTCTATTTTAGTTTGATATTCAAAATAATAACACTTTTTTTTCAAATTGACAAGTTTTTTATTGCATTTCCAAATCGCATCATATATAATTAGGTAGTACCTAACTAACTATTTTTCATTAGGAGAATCATTATGGATAGAGAAGAAGTAAGAAAAGCCTTCAATCGTTTCTTGAAAATGTACTTCAACAGTTCCAGAGAAGTGTATGAAGAAATCAATTTCAAGGAGATCACAGGCAAACAATTTAAGTATTTGAAACTGATTCGCGAGCAAGAAAAAGCGACGTTTTCCGAGTTGGCGAAATTATTTCATATATCAAAACCGACATTGACGGAAACCATAAACAAGTTTTTGGATGCAGGTTTGGTCAAGAAAACCCGATGTGAGGAAGATCAAAGGGTGTACTATATCTCTTTGACGGAGCGTGGGGAGATTCTTGCGATGACAAATGAACTGGAAAGCAAAAAGGCGGTATCGAAGATCTATGAACGTTTAAGCAATGAAGAGATCGAGTTGGCAGTACGATTATTTAACAAGATGGGTGATGACATAGAATGATTTTTGGCAAGTTGGTGAACAAATACTATATCAAATACTGGTATCGATTTCTGTTAGGATTTATCGCTTTGGGCTTGGTAGATTATTATCAACTTCAAATCCCTCAAGCGGTCCAAAAGATTATAGATGGAATTGACAAGGGGACTTTGGTCGCCGCTTTTCTGTTAACGCAAATAGGTTATATCTCATTATTCGCGCTGGTCATCATTGTCGGTAGATTTTTCTGGAGAATCTTCATATTTGGCGCTTCTCGCAAAATCGGATTCGATATCCGAAATGAAATGTTCTTGCACAATGAGAAACTCAGCAACGAATACTATTCACGTCATAAAGTCGGCGGGTTGATGGCTCACTATACCAACGATCTGGAAGCGGTAAGGAATGCGATGGGTCCTGGACTGATCATGATTTTCGATGCTTTGTTCATGAGTATCCTGACATTCTATCTGATGATGCAAGTCAATGTCAAATTAACTGTGGTAGCGGCGATTCCGCTATTGCTTTTAGCAGTGTTCGGAGGAATTATCGGTGCGTATTTGCGTCGGCGATTCAAAGAACTCCAACAATCCTTTGAAGGGATGAGTGATTTCACGAATGAAAACTTCAGTGGAATCAGCGTTATCAAAGCTTTTGTAAAAGAAAAAATCGAATCCGAAGAATTCGATAAGTTGAATCAAACGATGAAAGATAAAACGATCCAATATGTGAAACTGTCGACTCTCTTCGATATCTTCATTCGCACCCTGATTTCACTCGTGTTTGTGATCCTGATCGCATACGGGGGCTACATCGTGGTCAATACGAGAGGCATGACGGGGGCGGGAACACTTTCCATCAGTGAATTGGTACTCTTAATCCAATACTTTGGAATGCTGATTTGGCCAATGTTAGCGATCGGAATGGTAATCAATCGCATGAGTCAGGGGAATGCATCTCGGATTCGTATCGAAGCGATTCTCAATGCGGAAATCGATGTATTTGACAGCGACGACTTGCACGAGATTGATTCATTGAATGGAAACATCGAATTCAAAGATCTCAGTTTCACTTATCCTGGAGAAACCAATCCGGTTCTAAAAGACATCTCATTTCAAATCAAACAAGGTGAATTGGTTGGTATTATCGGTCGAACCGGTTCGGGGAAAACAAGTCTCGTGGATTTGTTACTAAGAATATACAATATTCAAGAAAACACCTTGCTTTTGGATGGCTATGACATCATGCATCTACCAATCAAGAAAATCAGGAATCAAATCGGATATGTTCCTCAAGACGGGTTCCTATTCAGTGATACCATAAACAACAACATCTCTTTGGGAATCGAACGAGATGGTGATTATCTGGAAAATATCATCAGCAGCGCAAAGCTAAGCGATGTTCATGACAATATCACCGAGTTCTCCGAAGGCTATCAGACCATAGTCGGAGAACGCGGAGTCACCTTGTCGGGAGGGCAAAGGCAACGCATCTCCATCGCCAGGGCACTGATCAAAGAACCGCCAATCCTGATTTTGGATGATTCGGTCAGTGCAGTGGATACGAACACAGAAGAAAAAATATTGAAAAACCTGAAAAAAGTCCGTCAGAACAAGACGACGATTTTGATTGCGCACCGGATATCCACTATCAAGGATGCAAACAAAATCATCGTTATCGATGATGGTCAGTTGATCGGCATTGGAACGCACAAAGAACTGTTATCTTCCTGTGAGTTCTATAAAGATATGGTCGAGAGACAAAAACTCGAAGATGAATTGGAGGCGGCTTAAGATGGCTAGAGGATCCGCTTTCTCGATCGAAGAAAGAGAACATACAATGGATGATAAAATCATCCTTAAAAGATTATTGAAATATGCTTCGCCATATAAATTCCGGTTCCTAGCGGTGTTATCTTTGATGATAATCACAGTTGCGGCAGGGTTATTGGAACCATTCATCATCGGACAAAGCATCGACATTTTAAGTGCCGATACATTTGATTCGCACTTGCTGACGACTTATCTTGTCATTTATGGATCGTCCATCATAATCACTGCGATTGTCACATATTTCCAAGTTTTGATGTTACAGAGAATCGGGCAGACGATTCTGTACAATATCAGAGAAGAAGTGTTCAACCATATTGAGATGCAAGATATTGAATACCACAATAAAAAACCTACGGGAACTTTGGTCACTCGGGTTACCAATGATACAAATACATTGAACGAGATGTTCACATCTGTGATTGTCAATGTGATTCGCAACGTCTTGATGCTGATCGGTATCATAGCCGCAATGGCCATACTCAATTATCGACAAGTAGGAAATGTCAATCTGACGTTGACGGTTATGGTGATCATGCCGTTTGTATTGGTGGCTTCATTCATTTTCCGGAAATACTCTCGCAAGGCATATCGTGAAGTGCGAAAGAATCTCGCAAAAGTCAACGCGTTTCTTTCCGAACATTTGTCCGGAATGAAGATCATACAGATTTTCAATCAGGAAAAACGGAAATATCAAGAATTTCATGATAGGAATAATGACCTGAGAAAATCCTATATGAAACAGATTTTCATCTTTGGGATTTATCGTCCTACCGTTTATCTGTTCTATATCGGGACATTGATCATCATCTATTATTTCGGAGGTCTTCAAGCAATCAATGGTGTTATAACGGTTGGCTTTTTGGTCGCTTTTGTCCAATACATCAGTCGTTTCTTTGATCCGATCCAACAACTTGCTGAACAATTCAACGTCCTTCAAGCCGCGTTCGCCGCAAGTGAGAGAATCTTCGGTATTTTGGATGAACAACCAAAAGTAGTTGATAGCGATGATGCCATCGCTCTTGATCACATCAAAGGAGACATCGAATTCAGGAACGTATGGTTCGCTTATATCGAAGAGGAATGGATTCTCAAGGATGTTTCATTCAAAGTGAAAGCCAAAGACAGCGTCGCATTCGTCGGCGCAACCGGTGCCGGAAAGACGACGATCCTATCCTTGATTGTTCGTAATTATGATATCCAAAAAGGTCAGATTTTGATTGATGGCATCGATATCAAAAAGATCAAAATCAGTTCCTTGCGAAGCTTCATTGGACAGATGCTACAAGAAGTGTTCCTGTTTAGCGGAACTATCGCATCCAATATCAAACTGAGAGAGAACTCCATCACGGACCAGGAAATGGTAGAAGCATCCAAGTATGTCAATGCGGATAGATTCATTGACAGATTGGATGACAAATATCAAGAGGAAGTCAGAGAAAGAGGAAATAATTTCTCCTCCGGGCAACGACAATTGTTATCCTTCTCCCGAACCTTGGTGCACAAACCAAGCGTTATGATTCTAGATGAGGCGACTGCGAATATCGATACGGAAACCGAGCAATTGATCCAAGATTCTTTAACCAAAATGATGACCATTGGAACCATGCTCATCGTAGCGCATCGACTGTCGACGATTCAACATGTGGATCAAATTATCGTATTACATAAAGGTGAAATCATCGAAAGAGGAAGTCATCAAGATTTGTTGAAACAAAAAGGCATGTATTACGATCTATACAAATTACAGTATCAAGATATCCAAACACAATAGGTTTTGAAAATAGGAAGTCGAAACCAGAAGCAATCAAAAAAACCTGTTATGACTCATTGAGAGAACATGACAGGTTTTTTTGTTTTTTCTTTATTAGACTTTGTCCAATAATGGTATCAATAGGTCACCATCGATAGTACCATCTTCCAACAATTCTGATATCGGCACATAATCGCCTTGGATTTCCATGAAAAGAATATGTTCTTGCAAACAGCCACTGGCAGTGTATTGATAATTCTCGTCATTGATCACAAACGTTTCGCTCGCTTCCAAATCGCACACACCTCCAGCATATGCATATACAACTGAATGGTCGATATGGAAATCGAGCCAGTAGTAGTCAGCTTCCTCTGTCGATATCGTTTCCGGATGACGCTCAATAGTATCTAGTTCGGGAATTAATGACGCCAATGAAATCAGTCCCATATCCAATGCATCTTGAAGATAAATGTATTCGTCTTGATAAAGAATGAAATAAGTCATACTGGGATCGCAGCCGATATAAGAATATCCATAATTATACACTTCGCCACTATAAAAGATATCTTCGTAATACGTATTACAGAATAGTCCTTCCTGTTCATATTCATAGATCCAGAAACCATCCACAAGATTGTCACTTTTGACATGGAAATCGTCTGGAGAATAAGACCTGCAAGAAATCAGTAAAAGAAGAAATAGACAAGAGAGTAAGATCTTTTTCATATGTAGCACCCCCTATACGCTCATTATACTCCTGAACCAAGAAAAATGCCAATTCCATTCATGAATCGTTTCTGCTATTTATCTTCCAATCACAGACAAATATTCTGCAATGCGAAGTAGGACCTAATCGCTTCAAATGACTTGGTTTGTTCCAATCGGAAAGAAATCAATTTATGATATAATGAAATCAATTATATGTGTTGCTCGTAAATGCAGGCAATCCACTCTATCTATCTCATTGGAGATAGAGTATGGAGTTGGGGGACTTATTTCTAAGTTGGATCAGGTCTATGTCGGTTTAAGTGCAGGAAGCATAGTGGACTTTTCCTTGTTTCCTCATTTGAATCACAAACGCGAAGTTTGTATCGTGACGATTTTCATTTTTAAATAAATATCGAATTCTGAAAACTCTTATAAGAGATTTGGGTGTATAATACAGGTAAGATCAATTTTAGATAAGGGGGATGCTACATGGAGATCTTCTTCCGAAATCAAGTCAATTTGTGGATGTTTATCATTTTGGGATTTGTTTGTGCCATCGCTTATAAAAAATTGGATAAAACAGATTCTTGGAATCGTTCTTTCTTGATCACTGCAGTTGGCGTCATGCTGGGATTGCTTATGGAAAGTGGAAGTGTCGTTTTCAATCACAATGACGCTGCGTATGCGATTGCTTTAAACAATATTTTCTCTGTTCTGATTTTCGCTATCGCACCGCTGATTGCATTTCATTTCTTTGTTTTCATCTTCCACTTGGTTCTTCCAGGAATGATAGTGAAAAAAACTTGGTGGTGGCTATTTGCATTACCGATTTTCTCGAATGTCATTCTTGCCTTTCTATCTCCGAGTTTTGGTTTTTTCTTCAGCGTCAGTGCAGAAGGTGTGTATTCTCGGGGTCCATTATTCCTGCTATCCGCAGCATCAACCTATGTCTACATGATATCAGGAGTACTACTCGTACTCTTGAATTACAAAAGGATTCTAGGTCAGGATTTTTGGTTGATTTTGGGAATAGGAATTTTTCCAATTCTAGGAGGTATCATTCAAAGCCTATTCTATGGGGTGTTGGCGATGTGGAGTTCCGCAGGAGTCGCATTATTGCTTGGCTTTTTATTCCTTCAAGATCGGATGATTCGTTTGGATTCATTGACAGGGGCTTGGAACCGTGAATCCTTTTACTTCATTTATACAAGACATATCCAGATGTATCCGGACAAAAAATTCGGTGCGATCTATTTTGATATCGATAATTTGAAATTGATCAATGACACTTACGGACATTTGGAAGGCGATAACGCAATACGGATCGTGATGAAGGAGATACGTGAAATCATTCCGGACCAAGATGTATTGTGTCGTCTGGGTGGTGATGAGTTCATCATCATCCACGATTGCGAGACCTTGAGTGAAATCGAATCATTGCGAGAGTTGATCCAGAAGAGATTCATTCAGATCCAGACCGAGAAGCAATTCGAGTATCCGTTGGAATGCAGTTATGGAACAGCTCTGTTTTCATCAGAATATGTAAGTTTGGATGCATTTCTAAGCAAATTGGACATTCTGATGTATGAAGAGAAATTCGCAAAAAAGAAATAAGTCAATCAAAGAAACCGATATATGATGGACCAATGATATATTCGTTTCTTTTCTATTTAAGAAGCAGAAAGAGGTTTGTATATGAAACTATCCATTCAACCATTGACCATTCATAACCAAAACGATTTTTTCAGTTTATTTGATGATGATACATTTTCTCATCAAATGGATTGGAAGAAATGTTATTGCATTTCCTATCATACCACTTGTTCGGCGCAAGAATGGAATCAAAGGACAGACAAGGATAACTTGGAAGAAGCGATTCGATTGATTCGAGAAGGAGGTCTGCACGGCTTGTTGGCATATGACGAGGATCAATGTATCGCTTGGCTCAATGTTAACGATGCACGTTCTTACTCAAGAGTCCAGGATGAACTCGACAAACGGTTTCTAGATGGAAAAACTGCAATGGCGACCTGCTTTATAATCAAACCAACACATCGGGGTCAACATGTCGCATCCGGGTTGCTGGAATACGCAGTCGATTATTGTAAGGAGTTGGGTTATAAAACACTGATATCGATTCAGTATGTGAATCCCTCACACGTGCACAACTTCAGCGGACCGCCGAAGATGTATTTGGATAGAGGATTTCAAGAATACATCGATGCATCAGAAACTGCATATGTAGTGAAAGATATATCGAATTAGGGTTTTATTTGCATCAACAATGTGAATGACAGTCGCTCCAAAGACATTGTGAAAGAGGAAGAATAGAATGAATTTCATGGAAAAATCAATCCGTCTTCATGAAGAACTCAATGGGAAAATCGAGATCAGAAGTAAGATGGAGATCAAAACCAAACAGGACTTGTCTTTGCTTTATACTCCGGGAGTCGCATACAGCAGTCTTGCAATCAAGGATGATCCGAATCAAGTATATAAGTTGACCGGAAAAAACAATATGGTCGCAGTCATCAGCGACGGAAGTGCTGTTCTAGGTCTTGGAAATATCGGGCCTTTGGCTGCAATACCAGTCATGGAAGGCAAGTGTGCCATTTTCAAGGAATTTGCCGGAGTCAATGCAATACCGATTGTATTGGATACTCAGGATGTGAATGAAATCATCAATACGATTACACATATCGCTCCATCATTTGGAGGAATCAATCTAGAGGATATCAGCGCTCCAAGATGTTTTGAAATTGAAACAAGACTAAAGGGAATCCTTGATATCCCGGTGTTTCACGATGATCAGCACGGAACAGCTATTGCTTGTGGAGCGGCTTTGATCAACGCTCTAAAGCTTGTAAAGAAAGACTTGGAAAAAGTACAAATCGTCATCAACGGAGCGGGAAGTGCAGGATGCGCTATCACGAATTTTCTCCTCAAACTAGGAGCTAAAAATCTGATGGTATGCGATAAAATGGGGTCTTTGAGAAGCAATGATAAGAGTTTGAATCCATATCAGACGAAATTAGCCAGTTTAACTAACTTTGACAACAAGAAAGAAACTCTTCAGGAAGCAATGATAGGTGCTGATGTATTCATTGGAGTCAGTACAGGACATATTGTCAGCAAATCAATGGTCCGGTCGATGAACAAAGACGCGATTGTATTTGCGATGGCAAATCCGACCCCAGAGATCAATCAAGAGGATGCAATCAGTGGAGGTGCCAGAATCTATGGTGCAGGATTATCCAACGTACCGAACCAAATCAACAACGCACTGGTATTTCCGGGGATATTCAAAGGCGCTCTAGAGGCAAGAGTAAAAGATATCACACCAGAGATTGAAGTTGCCGTATGCAAGGCGATCAGTGAGATCATCCCGGAAAAAGACCTGAGAGAAGATTATATTATTCCTAGCGTGTTTGATGAACGGGTCAGTCAACAGATTGTACAAACAATCATTAAGGATTTCGGTCAGAAAAAATAAGCAAATGAAAAGCCCTTTTGAAGGGTCTTTTTTAAAGATTTAAAATCACAATCAATTGAAACCTGTAAAATGAGCCGAATTTACAGTTTTATAGCACGAATTTGATGGACTTAATATGATTTTTTTTCCATTCGCGATATAATGGTTTCTAGAGAAAGATTGGGAGGATAGAAAATGAATGAGAAACAGAGGTTGTTTTGGAAAAATGCTGTTCCAGCATTGATTTTGGTAATCGCTATTTGTTTATTAGAGTTTTTGTTATCGTTGTTGGCAAAAGGATCAACCACATTCGTCTTTTGGGGAGATTCCCTCAATCAACCTATGGCGGATTTGGGGAATAATGCGATTCGTGATACCAGCAATTTCAATTGGACTTTCATTGCTTTGTTTGCGATTGTCGTCTATATTTTGTTCTCAGAACTCAAAAACAAAAACTACAAAGGAGTCTCTGCAGCGCTGGCTTTATATGGAGTGCATTGGCTCTACGAGATTGCGAATGCCATCATTCAATCGACAACCGGATATGCACTTTGGACGGTTTCACCAGAAAGTACATCGTTCATCATTTTGGTCGGTGTGAGTTGGGAATTGTCCATGATGTTTGCCATCGCTGGACTAGCGATGTCGAAACTATTGCCGGAAGATCCAAAACAGAAAATCCTTGGCATCAATAATCGTATCTTGTTTGCGATAATGAATGCAGCATTCTTCAGTATTTTCGAAATTTTCTTGGCAGGGACACCGGCATTCATTTGGACGTATTCTTGGTGGGGAGCTATCCCGGTATTCGTCACAACTTATATTCCATTCTTCTTGGCGGCTTTCCTGATATACGATGCAAAGACAAAAACAAAAATACGATTTCTAAGTATTGTATGGGGACTTGTATTATTGTTGCTGATGACATTGATACCGCTTGGTGTCATCTAACAAATAAAACAGAGTATCAAGGGTAAGGGTTATTTCCTGAGGGAGGTAACCTTTTTATGATGTCCTTATGCTTGGGATGTCTTTGCTGAAATGTCATTGTTCTTGAAATGCACATGTAATAATCCATCATTTCATTTGGGAGGGATTTCAATTGGTGCTATAATGTGTTCGTAATAATCTAGAAAGTAGAGATGTAATCAAATGCAAGTGTTTCAAACATATCTGAACAAGATTGACTCTCCAGAAAAACGAGGTAAACTGGACGAAATCCTAACCTGGATTCAGAATCGTTATCCTGACTTGGAACCAGTTATCAAGTGGAATCAGCCGATGTTTTTGCAAAATGGAATATTCATTATCGGTTTCAGCATTTCGAAAAACCATATCTCAGTTTCTCCAGAGCCATACGGAATCAATCTTTTCACCGATTCCATAAAACAAAGCGGATACACTCACACTAGCAATCTTTTCCGTATTCTTTGGACACAAGAAGTGAATTATGATCTCTTTGATGAGTTGATTCAATTCAAAATCAAAGACAAATATGGATGCAAGTCTTTTTGGAAGTAGAGAACAATAAGCATGAATGAAAAAATCGAACAATTCTTTTCGAAACCGAGCACAAGAAAAGAAGAATTGGCATTTCTAAGACAAATTCTGAATTCTTTTGAGCTCAAGGAAGAATGGAAATGGGGAAAACCTTGTTATACGAGAAATCAAAACAATGTCGTATTGATCCAGGATTTCAAGAGTTATCTGGCTCTGATGTTCTTCAAAGGAACATTGATGGCAGATAAGGAGAATCTTTTAGTCAGACCTGGTGAAAACTCCAACATCGCAAGACAGATGCACTTTGAAGATCTGGATGATATCAAAGAAAAGAAAGTTATTTTGGAGAAATATATCGAAGAGGCAATCAGGATCGAGGAACAAGGTTTGAAAATCCAAGTGGATCGAAAAGAGATTGTTATTCCCCAAGAACTGGAAGCTTTTTTTGGAGAGGTTCCAAAATTGAGAGAATCATTCGATTCGTTGACCCCGGGAAGACAAAGAGCGTATCTGATGTTTTTTGCGTCTGCCAAACAAGTTGCAACACGAATCAATCGCATTCAAAAATACATCCCAAACATCTTGGCTGGCAAAGGGATGAATGATCCCTACTAAAGCAAAATGAAATATGATTTTCATGGAACGCAGAAAATGCGTTCTTTTTTTAATTTTTACTTATTATATATATAAAAGAAAGTTTATAGAATAGTATAAAAAAGTAAGAAATTTTACATATTTCCGATTTTTTTTACAAAAATAGCGTTTTCATCGCTCGTTTACAGTGTTTTATCGGATTTTCTATTGTCAGAAAGCAACAAAAGGAGTAAAATAATGAAATTAAGTCTTGAGGAGGCATTACCCGATGGATTCGAAGTTAATGAGCTATGTGATTAAGAGAATACTGCTGACAATTGTCACAATCTGGTTGGTTATTACGATCACCTTTTTTGTAATGAATATGATCCCTGGTGGACCGTTTCTAAGTGAAAAGGCAATTACTCAGGAAGTACAAGATGTATTGAACGCCAAGTATGGCCTGGACAAACCGTTGTTCATCCAATATGTCAATTATCTTAAGAATCTGCTTCAATTCGATTTTGGACCATCGATTAAATTGCGAGGCAGAGAAGTTGTAGATGTGATTTTGGAAGGCTTTAAAGTATCCGGTAAAATTGGTTTGATGGCTGCCGGTATCGCTATGGTTCTTGGTGTTTCGTTTGGATCAATTGCCGCAATCAACCGTAATAAACTGATTGACAACACTATCATGGTTTCCACAACAGCCTTTGTTGCGATGCCGTCGTTTGTCATTGGTTCATTCCTTCTGTTGGCATTCTGTGTCTATTGGCAAATTCTTCCATCGGTAGGTAGTGAGCCGGGAGGATTGATCTTGCCGGTCATCGCTTTGGCTTTGTATCCTACTGCATATATAACCCGTCTAACACGATCGAGCATGCTCGATGTGTTGCAACAGGATTATATTCGAACTGCAAATGCAAAAGGTGTTTCCTATGTCTTAATGATTTACAAACATGCTTTGAAGAATGCTTTGATTCCGGTCATTACCTATGCTGGACCGATGATCGCCTACATCCTGACAGGAAGTTTGGTTGTAGAGAAGATATTCTCTGTTCCTGGACTGGGTCGTCAATTCATCAATAGCATTACCAATCGAGATTATCCACTGATTATGGGAACAACGATTTTCTTGGCAACTTTGGTTGTCTTGATGAATCTTGTCTCAGACTTAATGTATAAAGTTGTTGATCCTCGTATCGACTTCAGTTGATGACGTAACAGGAAGAGGAATAACAAATGGCAGATAAAAAATTAGAAAAGAAAGTAAAATTATATACCAAACCGTTTTCCTTCCATATCAACGTGGAAAGTTTCATTCCGGCGACTGAGGAAGAAAAACGACAACAGATAATGTTAAGAGAAAGCACCAGTTTCTGGAAAGACGGTTTTCGTCGCCTGTGGAAAAACAAAGTCGCAATGACTTGTGTGTTTATCCTTTCAATCATCATTCTTTCCATTATCATCATTCCTATGGTTTGGCCATACACATACGATGATCAACTGGGAGTCTCACAAGGACTGCCTGTGGACTCTTCTTACAGTAATCTTCGCCCATTCGAGTATGGAGAAACGGAACAGGAATTGATCGCATCTGGAGAATCTGTGTTCCCTCACATTTTTGGAACTGATTCTGCAGGGAGAGATTATTTCATTCGTGTCATCTTTGGAACAAGAGTATCCTTATCTGTTGGTCTGTTTGCAAGTTTGCTCGTCCTGATAATCGGTACAATCTATGGATCGATCGCAGGATATGTCGGAGGAAAAGTCGACTTGTTCATGATGCGAATCGTGGATATCATCTATTCCTTGCCGGATCTACTCGTCATTATCTTATTGTCAGTGGTGTTCAATCAGTTGTTCAAGGATGCCTTATCCGGTACCATATTTGCGAGTCTCGGCGCGAACATGATCAGTATCTTTATCGTGTTCGGTCTGCTGTACTGGGTAGGTATGGCGAGACTCATACGTGGACAAATCCTGAGTTTGAAAGAACAAGACTATGTGTTGGCGGCCCGTTCTATTGGTGCTTCTCATAGTAGAATCATTCGCAAGCATTTGTTACCAAATTCGATCTCTGTCATTATCATCTCAACCGCATTGCAAATCCCAAGCGCTATCTTCACAGAAAGCTTCCTGAGTTTCATCGGTTTGGGAGTTGCCGCACCGATGCCTTCGCTTGGATCACTTGCAAGTTTGGCACTGAGTGGAGTATTCAGCTATGCATACAGATTAATCATTCCGGCGCTGTTCATCAGCTTCATTGTATTGTCGCTCAATTTATTGGGTGACGGCTTACGAGATGCTTTTGACCCGAAGATGAAAGCGTAGGTGATGATATGAGTTTATTAGAAGTTAGAGATTTACGTACATCATTCTTCACTGCATCCGGAGAAGTGAAAGCAGTCGATGGAATCTCATTTGAATTAGATAAAGGAAAAGTATTGGGAATTGTTGGAGAATCCGGAAGTGGAAAAAGCGTAACTGCTTATTCCATTATGCAAATTTTATCCCACCCAGGTAAAATCGTTGGTGGCAGTATCAAGCTGGACGGCGAAGAATTGGTCGGCGCCGATCGTAGAACGCTTCGCAATATGCGCGGTAGTAAAATCAGCATGATATTCCAAGATCCAATGACGAGCTTAAATCCGGTCTTCACGATCGGAAACCAATTGACTGAAGCCATTTTGCTACATACCGATAGAACCAGGAAACAAGCGATTGAACGAGCGATCGAAATGATTAAGCTCGTCGGTATCAATGATCCCGAAAAACGTTTGAAACAATATCCACATGAATTGTCTGGTGGTATGAGACAGCGTATCATGATCGCAATGGCATTAGCTTGCGAACCGGATATTCTGATTGCCGATGAACCAACTACTGCACTGGATGTGACCATCCAAGCACAAATTCTGGAACTCATGCAGAAATTGCAAGCAGAACTTGGAATGGCAATCATCATGGTAACTCACGATTTAGGTGTTATCGTAACAATGTGTGACGAAGTGGTTGTTATGTATGCAGGAAAAGCATGCGAAAAAGGAACTGTAGATGAAATCTTCTACGATCCGAAACACGAATATACCAAAGGCTTGTTGCGATCCATTCCTTATGGATCCAAAGAAGAAGGAAGGTTGATTCCAATCACCGGATCTCCTGTTGATATGTTGAATATGCCGCAAGGTTGTGCATTTGCTCCGAGATGTGACAAAGCCATGAAAATCTGTTTGAAAGAAAAATGCGACATCATTCCATTGACCAGATCTCATAGCGCAGCTTGCTGGGTCAATGTGAAAGTAGCAGTCGAAAATGGGGAGATCCTACCAGACAGCGAATTGACTGAAAGTGAATTCCGCTCATTGGAAAGCGCAGGTGATCTCAATGGCTAAGAAACAAAATAAAGATGTTTTGGTTGAAGTCATCAATCTAAAAGAACATTTCGATATTCCGATGGGATTTTTGAAATCGAAGAAACTGAAAGCCGTAGACGGTATATCCTTCAAAATCTATAAAGGGGAGACTCTTGGTCTCGTCGGGGAGTCCGGCTGTGGGAAGACCACAGCGGGAAGAACTTTATTGCATCTTTATGAACCAACAGACGGTCAGATTTTCTTCAATGGAAAACAAGTAGTGACCAAAGAAGAATTGGAAGATTTTCGTCAAAATGCATCTATGGTTTTCCAGGATCCATACTCCAGTCTCAATCCGAGAATGACAGTTGGAGACATCATAGGAGAACCTTTGGATGTTCACAAACTTTACACAACTTTAGGAGAACGAGCTGCGAGAATCCAGGAATTGATGGAACTTGTCGGTTTATCTAGTGAACACGCTACTAGATACGCACACGAATTCAGTGGTGGACAGAGACAACGTGTGGGAATCGCAAGAGCACTTGCGGTCAGTCCGCAACTTATCGTCTGTGATGAACCGGTTTCAGCTTTGGATGTTTCCATCCAAGCTCAGATCATCAACATGTTTGAAGATCTTCAGAAGAAACTTGGACTCACATACCTGTTCATCGCCCATGATCTCTTGGTCGTACGACATATCAGCGATAAAATCGCTGTCATGTATTTGGGTAAGATTGTAGAAATGGCGGATAGTGAAGAAATTTTCAAAAACCCATTGCACCCATATACAGAATCACTGATGTCTGCGGTTCCTTCACCGGATCCAGAGACAGCGAGAAAATCAAAACGTATCGTTTTGACAGGGGATGTCCCAAGTCCTTTGGATATCCCAAGCGGTTGTCCTTTTAGAACACGTTGTCCGAAAGCGTTCGACCGTTGTTCCCAAGATGTACCATATTTACGAGAAGTGGAACCGAATCATTTTGCTAGTTGCCACTTGTTGGATTAATGATTTATCAGTTTTGTATCATCGATATGAAACTTATAAATATAGAAACAAAATTATAATATAAGGAGAGGAATATTATTATGAAAAAAATTGCTTTATTTATTGTTTCACTTGCTTTGGTTTTCGCATTCGTAGGATGCTCGAAAGCAGAAGCAGTTAAAACAGTCGACTTTTCAGAGGCTACAGTCTATTCTATGGATTTGACTGACATCCCTGGATATGACGACGTTGTAACAAACGGCACATGGGCAGAGACCTATGATGTTATCATTGGCTATGCCAAACTGGAGACAGATGCTGCTAAGAGAACGGCTCTTTATCATGCTGCTGAAGACTTGTTGATGTCAACTGGAACCACCGTTCCAATTTACTACTATACTGATATCTACATGGCTTCCACTGATTTGGAAGGTTTCTTTTCAACACCTACAGGAAGTAAATTCTTCAAATATACCACTTTGGACGGATCGGGCGACGCTTTAAGCGTATGTCTATCATCCGAACCATCTACCATCGACCCAGCTTTGAACAGTGCAGTTGATGGTGCTACTATGATCCTTCATGCCTTCTCAGGTCTGATCGGTTATAATTCTGACGGAGAATTGGTTGCTGACTTAGCAACTGCAATTCCAACTCCAACAGAAAATACAGATGGAACTGCTACTTACGTATTCGAATTGAGATCTGACCTAAAATGGTCCGATGGATCCGATTTGACAGCTGCAGACTTCGAATATGCATGGAAACGTGCTGCTGCCGATGAAACTGCTGCTGACTATGGATACTTATTCGCAGTTATCGATGGATATGGAACAGAAGACGGATTGAATGTCACAGCTACGGATGACACTCATCTATCAGTCACTTTGACAGTAGATGTTCCTTATTTCTTGGAATTGATGGCGTTCCCTACATTCATGCCTGTTCAAGAAGCAGCTATTACAGCTGACGCTGATGGTTGGGCAACAGATCCAACTTCATATATCACGAATGGTGCATATTATGTATCTGAATGGGATCACAACTCCAAAATCGTCTTGACTAAGAACGACAATTATTGGAATGCGGACTCCATCACTATGGACGAAATCACATTCTATCTTTCTGATGATGACACAGCTATCTTGGCTGGATTCCTGAATGGAACTTATGACTTCATCGATTCTGTACCGAATGACGAAATCGCTTCTTTGCAGACAGAACATCCTGCAGAATTCTTCATTGCTGGACAACTTGGTACTTACTACATCACTTTCAATAACAATACAGACTTCTTGCCATCTGATATATCAGAAGGTATGACTACAAATGAAATTTTGGAAGCGAACCAAGAAATCCGTTTGGCTCTATCCTTGCTTCTTGATCGTAACTATGTTGTAGAAGAGATTGGTCAAGCAGGTCAACTACCGGCAGCTTCCTTCGTCGCTATGGGTATTACCAATGCGGATGGATCTCAATTCTATGAATCAGCTGGTAGCTCGACTACTTATATCGGTTTCTACGATACAGCAGCTTCCGCATATGCGCAAAACTGTGCAACTGCAGTTGATATCCTGTCTAAGTATTTCGATTACAACGAAAGAACTAAGAAGTTCACAAACTTCCCATCATTTGACTACTTGTACAATACTTCTACTGGACACCAAGCAATTGGTGAATACATCCAAGCTGCTTTCGCACAATATGGAATCACCATCACTTTGGTTAACCAAGAATGGGGTACATTCTTAGAAACCAGAAAGAATGGAGACTATGTATTGGCACGTAACGGTTGGTTAGCAGACTTCAACGATCCGATTTCCTTCTTGGATATGTGGGTATCGTCTTCTGGTAACAACGATGCTCAACTTGGCGTTCCTGTTGCGGAATAATTAACTACTCGTCAAGAGATGTTTTAACAAATCAAAACCCCGATCGATATGATTGGGGTTTTTTTTGTTCTTTTATTGTTCTTCAATACCAAGCATTTTGTTGAAAAGTTTCAACGCTTTCGGTCTTGGATACATCTTATATCTCTTATATGGTTCGTAATATAGGATGCTTGTGCTCTTATCATAAATGTAGTAAAGATAAATCGGTGCGAATCGACCGAAGGTTCTGGATGCGATCTCTTGATTCGTCACGATTTCTTGGGCGGCTACGAGTTGTTCTTGCGCTAAGGAGTCAACGACGTTGATTGCCACTCTGGCAAACACACCGGTATTGGCTTTGTTTGGAATTTGCTTGTTGATCGCTTTTAGCTCCTCTTCTGAGAATTCCTCTTCCTCTTCCTCGTTCTCCTCCTCGGTTTGAGAGGTGACCATGTCGAGATTGTGTTCGAAGGAAAGGATATAACTGATATGATAGCTAAGATAATTCGGACGGAAGATCCAATAAAGCGTATCGTTCAATTTCTTTCTTTTATAGGAAGCAAACAACATATCGATTGTTTCTTCCGATAATTCCAATTTCGCAGTGGATAGTTTCTGTTTTTCGAGATTTTTATTTTTCTCGAATTTTCGCTCGAATTCATATTGCATCAGTTTTTTCAGGTTCAAGAACATATAGATAATGTCTCCGATCCAAAACACAAAGGCAAGAATCAAAAAGAGATAAAACCAAAATGGTTTTGGATCTTGATCTTGATAGATTGTGACAAGTCCTATGAAACCAAAACCCAAAAGTAAGAACGAAACCATCAGGACTATTGTTGTGATATATTGCTTTTTTGTAAATGTAGGATTCTCTGTCATAGTTATACTCTCTTATATGGTGTATAGGATTTGATTGGTTTTGTATGAGGTTTCAAAATCAGATAGGATTTCGCATCCAGTTCGACATGCGTAACGCCGGCCATATAGGTCATCGGTTGCGAATGTCCAAGGAGGGTATCGAATTTTGTGTAATTCATCAATTTTGAATCGGGAATCAAAATATCTTCCTTCACAGTATGATCTGAGATATTGATCAAGACGATAACGGTATCTTCCACTTTGTCTGTTCGTCTTAGGAAAGCAATCAAAGAATCGGACAAGATGGGAACGAAATCACCGATACGAAGAGCTCTTTCCTGATGCATCTCGATCAATGATTTTGTCCAACTTAGATATTTATTATCATCAGAAACGAGATCCCAACGCATTGGAGCGCGGTTCCTTGGATCGTCTCCTCCCGTCATACCGAGTTCGGTTCCATAATACAAATTCGGAGAACCAGGTAATGTGAATTGCAAAACCTGAGCCAGCATTTGATCTTCTTGATTTGGCAGTTGATCTCTCAGCCTTGGCACATCATGATTGTCCAGGACATTCCAGGATTTCAAGATTCCTTCGATTCCTGCATCTTCAATAATTTTCGCAAACATTCGATTCGCTTTGGAAGCGGGAATATCTCCTTTTAGGGATCGGTTGATGATTTCGCGGAACGTGAAATTCATCAAACCATCGATGTTCTCCAACCAGGTTTCAGGGTAGTTCCAGATTTCTCCAACCACCATAGAACCAGGTTTTTCTTCATGGGCAGCTTTTGTCAGTTCCGATAAAACCTCAAATCCCAGATCAAAAGCGACATCCAATCTCCAACCATCAATTCCTTGTCTTAGGTAGGTGCGAATCACAGAATCTTTATCTTGATAGATATAGTCTTTGACAGCCTGATTTTCCAAGTTCAATTCCGGTAGACTTCTGGCGTCCGCCCAGAGTCGGACACCGTCTTCATATTTCTTGTCGAAATCAAACCAGCCGTGTTTTGGACTGCTAGGGTCTTTGGCATTCTGGAATAATTCAGAAGTGACACCGACATGATTGAATACACCGTCAAGCATCAATTTCATCTGTTTATCATGCAAAACATTCGCAAGTCTCTTAAGTTCTGCCATGGTTCCATATTCAGGCGAGATTTGCAAGTAATCCGACGCATCGTATTTGTGATTGGACAAGGACAAATGGATCGGATTCAGGTACAACACATCGACTCCCAAAGATTTGATGTAGTCCACTTTTTCTTGAAGACTCTGAAGATCGCCGCCCCAATACTCCATTTCGTGTGCAGTGTAGCGGATTTCTTTCAAAAAAGGCCCGGGTTTCGGTGTTTCATTCCAAGATTTCAGAACCTTTGGACTTTGATATAGATGTTTCTTTTGTTCCAAATTGTGTGCAGGTGCAAATCGATCGACCAAGACTTGATAGACTACAGCGCCATTGCGCCAATCGCGTTCTCGTTCTTCAAAAATCGATTGGATTTGGAATTGTCTTTCCTTATAGGTTTGTTTCATTGAGACTCTCCTTCATACAAGAATAATGCTTCGTACCCATTATATTACAAAAAGTGGATTTCCTGAAAGCAATTTGTTAAAATAGATATGAGAACGTTTAGCAAGGAGACTAGATATGGATAACAGGAGAATCATTCTTGATTGTGATCCCGGACATGATGACGCAGTTGCGATACTTTTAGCAGGAAATACACCGGGTATTGAGTTATTGGGGATTACGGTGGAATCCGGGAACCAAACACTTGAAAAAACAGGAAGAAATGCTCTGAACCTGGTTCAGTATTTTGGTTTGGACATTCCTGTATGCAAAGGAGTACCATATCCGATCATCAAAGATGTGGAGGTTTGTTCGGCGATTCATGGAGAATCGGGACTAGATGGATTTGATTTTCCTCCTTTGACCATTGATTATGACAAACGTGGTGCAGTCGAGTACATCATTGAAACCATTCGCAGTAGTAAAGAAAAAATCACTATGGTTACAACCGGACCGATGACGAATCTTGCTTTGGCATTGAGAGTGGCCCCGTCAATTGTGGAAAACATCGAAGAAGTGGTTTTGATGGGAGGCTCCTTCACCAATGGGAATGTATCTCCAGCTGCGGAGTTCAATATCCTGACAGATCCGGAAGCTGCTTACATTGTATTTGGTTCCGGATGTAAACTCACGATGATGGGTCTTGATGTGACACGGAAAGTTCTGGTATTGCCAGAAATCGTGGAGCGCATGGAAAAAGTAGGGAATAAAGCGTCAGACCTTTTCTGTCAATTGATGAAGGTGTTCAATCAAAATCAAAAACGTGTCTTCGGTTGGGAGGGTGGACCCTTGCATGATCCCGTTACGATCGCTTACTTGATCGATCCATCCGTAGTCACTTTACAACATGTCCATACGGAAATCGATATCTCCCATGGGCCAAGTTATGGAAGAACCAATTGTGATATGCCAGATTACTTGAAACGAGAAACAAACTCTTTTGTAGCGATCTCTGTCGACGTCCAAAAATACTGGGACATTATCGAAGCGGGTTTGCGAAGATATTGATTTCTTATTCTTGATTTTCAGCCATATTTCTATTGCTCATATTCTTGATTTTATAGTATAATATCTATTGTCTATAAAAATACTAGCCGGAGAAATACCCAAGCGGCTGAAGGGACTCGTCTCGAAAGCGAGTAGGTCGACAACGACGCAGGGGTTCAAATCCCCTTTTCTCCGCCATAGCGAGATGTAGCGCAGCTTGGTAGCGCACTTCGTTCGGGACGAAGGGGTCGTGGGTTCAAGTCCCATCATCTCGACCATGGATACAATGAGTTTGTTATCTCTAACAAACTCTTTTTATTTTTTGGTAATGATGGTATAATCAATACTTGAAAAGTCGACAGAATCCAGGAGCCGCAATGAAACAAGATAAGACACATCTATTTGCCATCTTGCAAGCTTTGCTTGTGACCTTCTTATGGTCCGCAAGCTTTTTGTTGATATTGTATGGTCTTGGGGAAGTTCCGCCAGTCACATTTGCTGGGCTCAGATATGCAATCGCAGCGTTTGTTTTATTCGGATATTTGTTAGTAAAAAAAAGATGGAATGAATTCAAATTGATTACCAAGAAACAATGGTTGAAGTTGATTGCACTTGGTTTGGTGATGTATTTTCTTAACCAGGGAGCGTTGTATCTTGGGTTGACTTATATTACTCCGGTTCAGGTTTCATTGGTTATGAATTTCACACCGATTGTAGTACTGGTTTTCTCATATCGAGTTTTGCAGGAAAAACCGACGAGAAATAACTTGATTGGAATCGGTATTTATCTGATCGGTATTGCCTTATATTTCTTTCCTCTTGATTCTGGTACTGGATCCATCATTGGATACTTGATTATGCTTGTAGCTGTGTTCTCCAATGGTAGCGCTACTTTGATGGGTCGCGATATCAATAAACAAAAAACGGTGAGCCCAGAAGTCATCACTACCATCAGCATGGGTCTTGGAGGAGGATTGTTGTTATTGAGCGGATTCGCCTTTGAAGATCCTGTGGTTTTGGAATGGGATATGTGGCTAGTAGTGATCGTCCTTGCGATTCTAAATACCGCTTTCGCTTTTACTCTTTGGAACAAGACCATGCAAGTTCTCACATCAATTGAATCCAGTATGATCAATAATACGATGTTGATTCAAATCGCGATTTTGTCTTGGCTGTTTCTCAAAGAACCATTCCAATTGAAATCGATCATCGCTATCCTCATTGTAAGTGCTGGTGTATATTTGGTCCAGTTCAAATCCAAGAAACAATTGATAAAGGAATCTCCATAATACAAAGAAAGTGACCTTGTTTCAGGAAGGTCACTTTATTTATTTTCACTTGGTGGTATACTAAATATAGATAAGAATATATTAGGGGGTTAATATGAAATATTATATTAAACAAAAAGTGTTTTCATTCAAAGATCAATTCAACATCACAGATGATGCTCAAAACCTGAAATATCAAATCAAAGGGAAATTTATGAGTATCACCAACAAATTGGATTTGATGGACCAAAACGGTTCTGTATTGTTGCATGCACATCGCAAAGTCTTGACGTTCATGCCGAAGTATTTCATTGAGGATGATAAAGGACAAGAAGTTGCGATGATACAACGCTTGTTTGCCTTTCGTCCGAAATTCAAATTACAGGTTCGGTATAAGGAATTAACCGTTTCCGGAAGTCTATTCGCGCATTCTTTTGTTATCTCTGATGATGGAGAACCAGTGGCTTCAATCCAGAAGAAAATCATCTCTTGGGGAGACACCTATGAGATCGATATTGTAAAAGAAGAAGATGTGGAACTGTTCTTGTTCGTCGTCATTGTATTGGATCAAGTGATTCATGAGAGAAAACGTAGATACTAGGAGAATCAGATGAGGAAACTGACACTAACAAGAAAACGAAGTTTTGTCGCTTCGATCATGAAGATCTATATCTACATTCAGACCGATGAACAACCGGAACTCGTATTGCAAGGCGTTCCTTTGAAACTGGTTACGACTATGAAAAATGGAGAAACGAGTGAGTTCGAGATTCCGAATGAAGCAGTGAATCTGTTTGTCGTTTTTGATAAGCATATTCCGAATAGTTTTCATACGAGAACCATTATCAATCCAGGAGAAGCGCCGGTTGTTTTGTATACCAAACCGAAACTGAATCCATTTCGAGGAAATCCGTTCATCATTTACGAATAAATTTAGAAAGCATATTTCTACTGGGAATATGCTTTTTCTATTGTAGTTTGTGCTATAATGAGAATAATATTATTATAAAAGGAGTTTCATATGAATATTGTAATTATCGCCATCATCTTTGTGATGCTTGTATTCAACTTGTTTATTGCGTTCTTGAATTTGAATCATTCGAAGCAACCGATTCCTGTAAATGTTCAGCATATCTATAACGAAGAAGAATATACTAGATGGTTGAGTTACTATACCGAAAGAACGAGATTTGGTGTAATTCAAAAAGCCGTCTCGACCGCTGTGATTCTGATTTTACTACTGTTAAAGGTGTTTGTCTGGTTTCAAGATATTGCCGCATCAATCACCGGTGTGGAAGTGTTGCAAACCGTTTTGTTCATTATCATGTACATCTTGTTAAGCAGTGTTATCGAAATCCCGTTTGCATATTATTCCACATTCAAGATCGAAGAGAAATATGGTTTTAACAAATCGACGAAAAAACTCTTTGTCATCGATATGATCAAGAATTTTCTATTAATGTCCTTTTTATTTGGTGCTTTGGTTGCCGGGCTACACGGTTTGTTCCTCTTGTTCACAAACATATGGATTTTCGTATTAAGCGCCTGGATATTCGTCTCTCTGATCATGGTTTTGATGTTCATTTTAAATACCACGATATTTGTGAAGACGTTTAACAAATTGACACCTTTGGAGCCAGGTTCTTTAAAAGACAAAATCGATGCTTTGGCGAAAAAAGTCGGATTTGAAGTGGACAAGATATCGATCATGGACGGATCCAAACGTTCCACCAAGTTGAATGCATTTTTCAGTGGACTCGGTAAGAAACGCGATGTCGTATTGTTTGATACTTTAGTAGAGAAATTAAGCGAAGAGGAAGTCGTGGCTGTTTTGGCACATGAACTTGGTCATGCGCTTGATAAAGATACTTTGAAGATGCTGTTGGGAAGAATCGTTACCTTTGGTTTGTATGCTTTGGTCATCGGCTATCTCCTTCAAAATCAGCAAGTCTATTTGGATTTCGGATTTTCCGCTATCGTCTTTGGATTTGGAATTGTTCTCTTTATGATTTTAATGGAGCCATTGGAACTCATACTTGGTTTTCCGCTCAACTATTCCTCGCGTAAGATGGAATATGCAGCGGATAAATTTGCCAGTGAACAAATGTCCAAAGAGGATATTGTACACGCATTGGAAATTGTCGCAAAAGAGAATTTCTCCAATCTCAATCCACATCCATTTTATGTCAAAATGGTATACAACCATCCAACGACATCGGAGCGATTCAAAGCGATTATGGAAGAGTAAAAATTTTCAGGCTTTTCATTACCTTTTTTACTTGATTTATAGTATTATAAGAATGGTCTTTCCGACCAATTACTATTTAAAAAGGAGAGATTGTATTTATGAATAATGATACATACAATGTCAAACTGATCCGCAAGGAGAAATTGGACAACGAATATTATGGCTTCGATTTTGAAAAACCAGAGGGATATTCCTTCCTAGAAGGCCAATATGCGATATTCAAATTAGCTGATAAGGGAATCGTTGGGAAAGATTTCCGTATCTTTAGTATCGCTTCCACCAATGAAGATGATTTTATTCGAATCGCAACCAGGATTTCCAATACCCCAAGTGATTTTAAACGAACTTTGTTAGCGTTGGAAGTGGGAGAAGAAATCAATGTTTCGAGTCCAAAAGGAAAATTCGTTTTGGATCCCGAAATGGAATCCGTATTTATCGCCGGAGGTATCGGTATTACGCCAATTCGAAGCATGATTCTCTATAAGGCAACTCATCAAGGATGCGCTCATGATGAATTGATCTATTCAGAGCTTGAATCTTGTTATCCATACAAATCAGAGCTAGAACATATCAATGGTCTTCACATTGATTATGCAGCGGATATCGAACCAACACAATCCGCAATCCGTCATTCGGTAGAGTTATATCATAATGACGCAGTGTATTATGTTTCAGGTAGTCCGGGCTTTGTCAAAGGAATCAGCGGTTTGCTTGTCGAACAAGGAATCACAGAAGACCATATTCGACATGATCTTTTTATAGGATATTAATCAGAATGAAACCAAAGGAATCCCTTTGGTTTTTTATTTGAAAAGTTCACAAAAAAACCACCAATTTGTCAACAACACTTCACTTTGAAGCGTTATACTATGCTTGCAAAAATAATTTTTCATTTTCCCCCCCTCAAAATCTATTTTGATTAAACCAGCACCGAGAGGTGCTCTTTTAATACATAGGAGAAGAAATAAAAACTATCACATAAAAGTCATATTAAATACAAGTAATTGACACGTTTCCTTGTTATACTATGTACGTAAAAATAATTTTTTCATTTTCTCTCCAC
>JAFGQH010000038.1 GCA_016935815.1 Bacilli bacterium
CATGTACAGCAATTTCTGCACGTTGATGCTTTCTGCGATCGTCACCAAAATCACAGGAAGGTCTTTGAATGATTTTCTGAATGAATACCTATATTCCGTAATCGGTATCGAAAAGCCACAATGGAATCAAGTCCACAACATCAGTTTTGGAGCGACTGGATTGCAGATTTCTGCCAACGATATGGCACGATTCGGTTTGTTGCTTCTGAATGATGGAAATTGGGATGGAACGCAAGTCGTTTCCAAAGAGTATTTGGATCTAGCAACCAATGTTCGAATTGAAACCCAAAGTATCGAATTTCAATACGATTATGATAAATACGGTTACGGATATCAATTCTGGATGAACAGTTTCGGAGATTTCAGATGTGCCGGAGCTTGGCAACAATATATTATCATCAACAAGGAATACAATCTCGTTTTCGTCATCAAATCGTATGAGGAAAGAGATGTTCTGAGTTTGTTTGAGAATTATGTTCTGAAAGCCGCTAAAACCGGTTGGAATTATTGTGATTATTCTTTGAGAGATTACACAAGAAGATTCAAAATCAACTCTCAGGAAATCATTGAAAAAGAAAAAGAAATCCGATTTGGATAAATAATCAAGAGGTAAGTCATAGATGGTGGACTTATCTCTTGTTTTTTGGTATAATATTTAAGAATAAAAATAGGTGGAATCTAAATGGAAATCGGACGATTGAATACCTTAACCGTCTTGCGTGAAACAGATATTGCATATCTGCTTACGGATGGCACGGAAGAAGTGTTTCTTCATAAAAAAGAAGCAACAAAACCATATATGGACAATGAAACCGTAGAGGTCTTTCTCTATGTTGACAATCAAGGTCGCAAGACCGCGTCAACGAAGAAACCGTTATTGCAACTCGAGGAACGAGAACTCCTTGAAGTTGTCGCGATAAAGCCCAGATATGGTGTTTTCCTGTATTACGGAATGATCAAGGATCTATTGCTCAGTCTGGATGATTTGCCGGAAGACTACAGTGATTGGCCCCAAGTGGGGGATCATGTAATTGTAGAAATGATAGCCAAGAATGAGCAATTGTTCGGGCATATCGTTGGCAGAAAGCAAATCAAAGGCAAAGAGGATCGACCGTTATTGGAAGAAAAACAAAAAGTCGATGCATTCGTGATGTATTTGACAGATAACGGCATTGTTTGCTTCACCGAAGCATTTGATGAAATCTTTGTCCATAAGAACAACATAAGAGAACACTATCGTATTGGTCAACTGGTCACTCCGACCATTCTCTCCCGTAACCCGGACGGAGAATATGTCGGAACCCTGATTGCCCAAAAAGAACTGATGTTGGAACCAGACGCAATGGCAATCATGAAGTATCTAGAAGATCACAACGGCTTCATGACTTACACCGACAAAACGAAACCGGAAGTCATCAGCAAAGTATTCCATATGTCAAAATCCGCATTCAAACGAGCTTTGGGAAGTCTATACAAAGCGAAGAAAGTGGAATTAAACCAAAGCAACACAAAATTGATGAAGTAGGTGAAAGAAATGGGAAGAGCCCATGAAGTAAGAGCAGCGTCTATGGCAAAGACCGCTGCCAAGAAATCGAAACTATATGCCAAATTCGGAAAAGAAATCTATATGGCCGCAAAACAAGGCGGACCGGATCCCGATGCCAACCTGACACTGCGTCGTTTAATCGATCGTGCCAAACAAGCACAAGTACCAGGAGATGTCATCAAACGCAATATCGATAAATCCAAAGGAGGCGTCGGAGAAGATTATACTCCGATACGTTATGAAGGATTTGGACCAGGCGGATGCACAGTCATCATCGAATGCTTGACCGATAATGTCAATCGCACCTTCGGAGAAGTTCGTAACTGCTTCACCAAAACCGGTGGAAAACTAGGAGTCAGCGGATCAGTTACTTATCTATACAATTTCTGTTCTCACATCTCATTCTCCGGAATGACCGAAGATGAAGCATTGGAAGCAATGCTTGTAAATGAATGCGAAATTACCGATATCGAAGCCGATGAAGACATCGTCGTCATTACTGGCGAACCTGGAGACCTCGATAAAATCAAGGATGCTTTGACCGCGACTGAAAGGGAATTGGAATTCTTTGATGACCAAGTCGCCTATTTTCCAAATGACTACATCGAACTAGCACAAGATGACTTGGACAAGTTCAATCGTTTCATCGGTTTACTGGACGATCTTGACGATGTTCAAGATGTCTATCACAACGTCAAACTACCAGCATCCGAATAAGATGGGTTTGGAGGGTAAGCAATGAATCTACCGAACAAACTGACGATGGTACGAATTTTTATCATTCCTCTCATCGTTATCATATATCTCTTACAAAATGCCATCAACTGGAACTTTCTAGTGATTATCGGTATCCTCTTTATTTTGGCATCCGTGACGGACTATCTAGACGGATACATTGCCAGAAAGCGTGATATCGTAACCACGTTCGGGAAGTTCATCGATCCGTTGGCGGATAAACTATTGGTCCTAGGGACACTGTTGATGTTATCCGATTATTATGCCAACAATTTCACAGGGCTCACCATGTGGATGCCGTTTTGGGTCGTATTGATCATTTTATCGAGAGAATTGATCGTGACATCGATTCGACTTGTCGCAGTCGGAGAAGGAATCATCCTTCACGCTTCAAAATGGGGAAAATACAAAACCGCATTTACGATGATGACATTGGCATATTATTTCTTCATTATGCCGATGGATGTATTGTGGATCAATATCATCGGTGTCGTGTTCGTATCGATTTCGGTGCTGCTTACGATTGGATCCGGTGTTGATTACTTCCTCAAAAACAAAGACCTTATTTTAAAATCATATTAAAAGAATTTTACTACAAAGACAGTAGTATGTATAAGAACCAACCTAGGAGGGTAACATGGCTGAAAACACAAGACAGAAGAATTTGGAACTCGCTTTAAAGAATATTGAAAAAGAATACGGTAAAGGTGCTGTTATGATATTGGGTGATGTCGAACAAATGGATATCGATACGATTTCCACCGGTTCGATTTCACTGGATCTTGCATTGGGTATCGGCGGTTATCCGAAAGGCCGGATCGTTGAGATCTATGGACCGGAATCCAGTGGAAAAACGACCTTTGCGTTGCATGCGATAGCAGAAGCACAAAAAGCTGGTGGATACGCAGCATTCATCGACGCAGAACATGCGCTTGACGCAGTGTATGCTAAGAATCTTGGAGTCGACATCGACAATCTGATTCTCAGCCAACCGGATACCGGAGAACAAGCATTGGAAATTGCCGAAGCATTGATTCGCTCGGGTGCGGTCGACGTCGTTGTCATCGACAGTGTTGCAGCATTGGTTCCAGAAGCTGAAATTCGCGGTGAAATGGGAGACTCACATGTCGGCTTGCAAGCAAGACTGATGAGCCAAGCAATGAGGAAACTGTCCGGAGCTTTGTCAAAATCGAAATGTATCGCTATCTTTATCAACCAGATTCGTGAGAAAGTCGGAGTGATGTTCGGAAATCCGGAAACCACACCTGGTGGACGCGCTTTGAAGTTCTACTCCTCCGTTCGCCTGGAAATCAGAAAAGGACAACAGATCAAAGAAGGTACCGATATCACTGGAAACGAAGCAAAAATCAAAGTTGTCAAGAACAAAGTCGCCGCACCGTTCAAGACTTGCGTCGTCGATATCGTCTTCGGAAAAGGAATCTCCAGAGCCGGAGAAGTGGTCGATCTTGGAATCGAGCATGAAATCTTGGATAAGAGTGGTTCTTGGTACGCATACAACGGAAACAAGATCGGTCAAGGTCGTGAAAACGTCAAAAAATACCTCTTGGAAAATCCGGATTTGTTTGAAGAAATCAGCAATTTGATTCGTCAAAAAATCAATCAGAAATAGAAAAACCCAATTGCGGTTTTTCTTTTTTTTGGAAATTCAAAAAAATGGATCTCAATTCGGAAAAATCTTTTGACTAAGAAGGTAATATATACTATAATAGAATAAGCATAAGTATATTGAAGTATGGGAATTTTCCATACATTACAGATATGTTAACTAAATAACAAAGGAGATAATAAGATGCCAGTAGCACTACAGATTATTATTTTCAGTTTGTTAGGTCTCATTGTAGGTGTTTTACTTGGATTTGTGATCCGAGTCGCTGTTGTGGAAAAAGGGTTCCAGAACGCGCGTAATAAATCCCAAGAAATCATCGACAATGCATTTGCGCAAGCCGAGAGAATTAAAAAAGAAAAATTGCTCGAGGCAAAACAAGAGATTTATAACCTCAATCAAGAAAATGAAAAAGTCTTAAAAGAGAAAAGAAATGAAGCTGTAGTTCGTGAAAACAAACTACACCAACGGGAAGACTTGTTGGAACGTAGATCCGCAAACTTGGATAAACGTGAGACCAATCTAGACCGTAAAGAAGAGATCTTAGACAATCGAAAAACCGCAATTGACGAAAAGAACTATCAACTGGAAAACATTATTAAAGAACAAAATGAAAAGCTGTTAGAAATCGCCAACTTCACGGAAGAACAAGCGAGAGAAGTCATCATGAAGCGTGTCGAAGAAGACATGGTTGATGACATAGACCGTTTCCTCAGAGACGAAGAGGAAAAGGCTAAAAATGAAGCTCAAAGACGTGCTAAAGAAATCATTTCCGGAGCCATCCAGAAATATGCACAAGACGTCACCGTGGAAGCAACCGTATCCGTCGTGACATTACCGAACGACGAGATGAAAGGTCGCATCATCGGACGTGAAGGACGAAACATTCGTACTTTAGAAGCTTTGACCGGAGTCGATTTGATCATCGATGACACTCCAGAAGCTGTCGTATTAAGTGGGTTCGACCCAATCCGTAGAGAGATCGCAAAACGCTCTCTCGAAACCTTGATTCAAGATGGACGTATCCATCCTGCAAGAATCGAAGAAATCGTTGAAAAGACGCGTGCAGAAGTCGATCAATTCATCCGCGACAAGGGTGATGAAGCCGTCTTCGAAACCGGTATAGGAAGAATCCATCCGGATTTGACCAAGATGATCGGACGCATGCATTTCAGAACATCATATGGACAAAACGCCTTGCGCCATTCCATCGAAACTGCATTCTTGGCAGGAAAGATGGCTGTGGAACTCGGTGAAAACGAAATTATCGCGAAACGTGCCGGACTTCTTCATGACATCGGGAAAGCCGTCGATCATGAGATGGAAGGATCCCATGTGGATATCGGTTATTCCATCGCGAAAAAGTATCATGAACACCCTGCAGTCCTAGACGCCATCACCAGTCATCACGGCGACCAGGAAGCTACCACCATCATCGGCGTATTGGTGGCTGCCGCAGACGCATTGAGCGCCGCTAGACCAGGAGCCAGATCGGAATCACTGGAAAATTACATCAACCGCCTGACACAACTCGAAGAAATCTCTTCCGAGGTCAAAGGTGTCGAACAAGCCTTCGCTATCCAAGCCGGTAGAGAAGTACGTGTAATCGTGAAACCGAACGAGGTCGATGACGCAAAAACCCACGTCATCGCCAAAGAGATCAAAGAACAAATTGAAGAAAGACTCAGTTATCCTGGAACGATTAAAGTCACTGTTATACGCGAAACAAGAGCACAAGACGTGGCGAAATAGTAGAATCAGCCTTCCGGAAAACGGAGGGCTTTCTTTTTACAAGGAGAGAGTATGGAACAATTTGACATCTATGACTTGGAAGGAAACAAATTAAATAAATTGATGGAACGAGGAACCAGGAATCAAGAGGGGGAGTATCATCTTGTCACTCACATCTGGTTTCGCAACCCGGAAGGTCGCTATCTCGTCCAACAGAGAAACAAAATGGATGATCGGATTCCCCATCAGTGGGCAGCGACTGGCGGAGCGATCCTTGCCGGTGAGACATCGATACAAGGAACGATGCGAGAAGTGAAAGAAGAACTCGGCCTATCCTTAAAAGAAGAGGATTATCGATTGGTAAAAAGGCTTCATACGGAAACCAGTTTCGCCAATTATCTGACTGATCTGTATCTTGTGGAACAAGATATCGATCTCGGATCCTTGGTACTTGATCCCAGCGAAGTCAAAGACGTTGCCTACAAGACCATGAATGAAATCAAAGAAATGATTCAAAACAACCAGTTTTGGAACTATGAATATTTAGAATTACTAGAAAAGAGTTCATTATGAAAGTATTGTTTATCGGCGATGTGTATATGGAGCAAGGACGCAAGGCGTTCGACAAGTATTTTGATTCCGTCAAAGCGGAATACAAACCTCAATTCATCATCGTCAACGGCGAAAACATCGCCGATGGAAACGGTTTGTCCGAATCCATCTACAAAGACTATTTGAAACGTGGTGTCAATGTGTTCACATTGGGAAACCACACCTTCAGCCGAAAGGATTATCCTACTGTTCTGGCATTTCCATATGTCGCCAGACCGGCAAATTATGGTCCTGGAACCGTTGGAAATGAGTATGTGACCTACAAGTATAACGACAAGACGATCGTCGTTGTAAATCTCTTGGGTCGCATTTTCATGCGTGATCCAATCGAAAGTCCATTCTTGAAAATGGATGCTCTATTGAAAGAAATCAAGGCTGATTACATCATCGTCGACATCCATGCGGAGGCGACCAGTGAGAAACTGACACTGGCTCATTACCTAGACGGAAGAGTAGACGCGGTTATCGGAACTCATACTCATGTCCCAACAGCGGATGACATGATTTTACCGAAGGGGACTCTCTATTTGTCCGATATTGGGATGACGGGAGTCAAATATGGTATCATTGGGGGAGAGGTCGACCAAGGAATCCGCAAGTTCATCACTGGAGTGCCGGAGCGTGTCCGTCCGGAGATTAGCGGTCCGCTACAATTCAACGCTGTATTCTTGGATTTGGAGCGACGAATGATCAAGCGCATCAATATCAGGGAGGGTGAATCATGGACATAAGAAACAAGCCGGATTTAAAACAAGCGAGAAGACGCTCCAAACAACCTATTATAACCAAAGAATACCAAAGCAATCCGACCATTCAAAACTTAGGCGTGGGAAAAAAGTTTTTAATCCAAACCCATGGTTGTCAAGCCAATGAAGCGGATTCCGAAATATTGAAAGCAATGATTCTCGAACAGGGGTTCACACAAACAGATAAAGTGGAAGACGCTGACCTGATTCTGATCAACACCTGTGCGGTTCGTGAAACCGCGGAGAACAAAGTCTTTGGAGAACTGGGCCGATTGAAGAGCCTTAAAAAGATCAATCCCGATATGATTTTGGTGGTTGCCGGATGCATGTCGCAAGAAGAAGCGACGGTGGAACGGATCTTAACGAAATACAAACATGTCGATATCGTCTTGGGAACCCATAATATACCGGAATTCACAAACTACTTGAATTACGTGATGGTCGAGAAAAAGAAAATGATCGAAGTCGTATCCGAAGAAGGTACGATTTTTGAGCATCTTCCAAAAGCAAGAGATTCCCGGTTCAAAGCTTGGGTCAATATCATGTATGGATGCGATGAATTCTGTACCTACTGCATCGTTCCTTACACCAGAGGAAAAGAACGCTCAAGACGCAAGGAATATATCATCAAAGAAGTGAAGACATTGGTTGAAATGGGATATCAGGAAATTACCCTTCTAGGTCAGAATGTCAATTCTTATGGACTCGACTTTGAAGGTGAGGACTATTCTTTCGCGGATTTATTGCGAGATCTCTCTGATTTGAAGATTCCAAGAATCCGTTTTACAACTTCACATCCGAAAGACTTTTCGGATGATTTGATCGACGTCATCGCTCTTCGCGAGAACGTTATGCCGCATATCCATTTGCCGGTGCAGTCGGGATCCAATCCCGTCTTAAAGAAGATGAACCGGAAATATACCAAAGAACAATATCTGGATCTGGTCGATCGCATTTATAAAAAAATACCGGATGCTTCGATCACAACAGATATCATCGTCGGTTTCCCAACGGAAACAGAAGCGGATTTTCAAGAAACGATGGATTTGGTTCGCCAAGCCAAGTTCGAAGGTGCTTATACCTTTGTCTATTCACCTCGAAAAGGAACCCCGGCAGCGAAATACGAAACCACCGTTACGAACCAAGAGGCGAAAGGTCGACTTTACCGATTGAATGAACTGGTGAATGAGGGATACCTGCAAGGGAATATCCGGTTCAAAGACAAGATCGTCAAGGTGTTGGTGGAAGGATTATCCAAAACCAAGGACAATGTCTTTTCCGGATATACGGAACACAATAAACTCGTGAATGTCAAATGCACCGAAGCGAGTGTCGGTAAAATCATTCCCGTTAAAATAACCAAGGTTAAGACCTGGTCATTGGATGGAGAACCGGTCGAAGAAAACAAGTGATTTCCAGGATTTCTCTTTTCTCGAAAAAAAACAAGGAAATCGCCAAATTTATGAGTAACTCTATTGAATTATGTCTGATTATATTGTAGTATAGTATTATAAAGTCTAATAAGAGGGTGAATTTATGGGAAAATTGAAAACGAAAGAAGAGTATTTTGCATTCTCAAAGCGTTTAGTCGTGATACCAACGGAGGATATCAAAAAGCTGTTTCTGAAATTCAAGGTCAAATTGCCGTTGTTTGTTCATGGCTTTTTGTTGTGTGAAACAATCCGCTCGAAAGTCTTCGAAGAGAAACTTTATAACACCTATACCGATGAATTGAAATATCGCTTGAGAGGATATGATTCCTTCTCGATTTATCTGTTGGAAGCTTTGATCGAGAAATACAATCTGGATTTCGAATTATCGAGATATAAAGAACTCCTATTTGATTTCATTCTCATCAATATGGACGAATTATCATTGAAGAATTCCTTTGTGAACGAGCTGGAGCAGTTGCAACACAACTACACTGTCGATCTCGAAGTGGTCAAATATGCGGATTTCTTTGCACTTGTCAAAGAAGTGTTTTATGAAGCTGCAGGATATCTAGATGGTGTCAAACTCAAAGACTGGACCGATGACATGTTGAATTCTTATACCTTGGGAGATTTGAAATCCTTGGGTAAGAAATACGATGTCAATGTTCCAAGACGCATCAACAAAGCGAGATTGATTCAAATCCTATCCGCAAAATTCAAATTGACTCCGAACGAATCCGAATTACTCGACGGCATGAGCGTATTGGATTTGGAAATCTATGCCAAAGAAAAAGGCTTCAAGATATCGATTGATTTGAAAAAGCAAGACATGATCGAATATCTGAAATTCGCATTGGATATGTATCATAAACCGACAGATTCCGATCCGTTTAGCTATGATGTACCTTTGGACAGCCGCGAAGAGGAAGTCACCAAGGACATCGAAGAACCGACACCAGAACCTGTCGTTGAACCGATTCCGGAACCAGTCGTCGTTCCTGTGGAGGAAGAAGTCGAGGAAGAACCAGTTGTGGAACCAGAACCTGAGATTGTGCCAGAACCTGAGCCAGAACCAATAGTGGAACCTGAGCCAGAACCGGAACAACCTGCCTTTGAAGAACCGCTGCCAGAAGAAATCATTCCTGAAGAACCGGAGTTGACGGTACCAGAACCAAAACAAGTGCAACCTGCTTTTGTCGATGACAGTCTGTTATCGACGGAAGAGAAAGAATTGCTCGATGAAAAGATCAATCAAATCATCAAAAAATTCTACAAGAAACGTCGCAGACGCAGAATCACCTGGACGATCCTCATTGTCCTCTTGGTAGCGATTTTAGGATTTGCGGCATACTCTTACTATTACTATACAATTGTCAACCCAGGAAGCCTACCATTTGGATTACCGGTATTCTGGAATTAATTTAGGAGTTTAGATGAACGAAATCGATCCAACCATTTACACACCGATGATGCAACAATATCTGGAGATCAAAAAAGACTATAGCGATTATATAGTCTTTTTTCGATTGGGAGATTTCTATGAGATGTTCTTCCAAGACGCTCTGGTTGCGTCCAAGGAGTTAGAAATCGTTTTGACCGGTAGAGATGCCGGCACCGAAGAACGTGTGCCAATGTGTGGAATACCTTACCACGCGGCCAATATCTACTTGGAGAAATTGGTAGAAAAAGGCTATAAGGTCGCTATCGTGGAACAAGTGGAAGATCCCGCTTTGGCAAAAGGGATCGTCAAACGGGAAGTCATCAAACTGGTGACCCCAGGTACCATCATCGAAGATGGGACCATCGATCAAAAAGACAATAATTATATCGTCGCTGTGTCGGAAACAAAAGCCGGATTCATTCTGGCGTTTTCCGATCTCACGACTGGAGAGAACTATCTGGAACAGGTACCAAATGACGTTTCCATTCTATTCAACGAGATATTGAATCTGAATGTGAAAGAAGTCGTCATTCCTTCCAAACTCAAGAATCGTTTGGTCAAACACTATTTGGATAGCTATGAAATGACCATATCCGTATCCGATGAAATCAATCTTCCGAGTTATTATCGAACACTGGTCAGTGAAGTTTATGACAAGGAATTGATTCATGCTTTTGCCAGACTTGTCAATTATTTGGAGGCTACACAAAAGAAAACCTTGATCCACTTGCAAAAAGTACAGGTGTTCACTTCGAATTCCTATTTGCGCATCGACAACAATTCCAAAAAGAATTTAGAGTTGACCGAAACGTTAAGAAGAGGCTCCAAACAGAGCACCTTGTTTTGGTTGCTTGATAAATGCGAAACCGCAATGGGGTCTCGCTACCTGAAACAAAGCATCCATCGTCCGTTGATCGATAAAACACATATCGAGAAACGTTATGATTTTGTCGAGAGTCTGACCAATAACTTTATCCTAAGAAGCGATATCCAAGACCAACTCAAGAAAGTCTATGACTTGGAACGGATCGTGGGACGCATTTCCTTTGGCAATTGCAATGCCAAAGACCTTGTCAATTTGAAAAAGAGTTTGGGTGCTGTTCCAGAGGTTCAAATCGCCTTGCAAGGACTGGGTAATTCTTTTGCTCTCGAACTGAGTGAGAAAATACCGAATTTGGAAATCTTATACAACTTGATCGATCAAGCGTTGATTGAAAATCCACCGTTATCCATCAAAGAAGGTGGATTCATCAATGAAGGGTATAACTCTACTCTGGATGAGATTCGCAACACCTCCAAGAATACCTCAGAATGGCTTGAAGCGTTCGTTGAACGCGAACGCGAACGGACCGGCATCAAAAAACTGAAGGTCGGATACAATCGCGTATTTGGTTACTATATTGAAATCACTCGCGGTCAATTAGACCTCGTGAAAGAAGAATTCGGATATATCAGAAAACAAACCTTGACCAATTCCGAACGCTTCATCACGGAAGAACTGAAAGAAAAAGAAGCGATGATCCTCGGTGCGAATGAAGCGATGATCAATCTGGAATATGATTTGTTCCTGGAATTAAGAGAAACCTTGAAAGACTACACCATCCAATTACAGGAATTGGCGCGGATTCTTTCGGAAATCGATATGATGACGGCTTTCTCCATCGTTTCCACGAACAATCGTTATATCCGTCCTACCTTGATTGAAGAGCGCAGAATCGATATCGAAGACGGACGTCATCCCGTTGTGGAACAGATCAGTGGAGAAGTCTATGTCGCCAATGGTATCCACATGAAGGAAAAAGATCAGATTTTGTTGATCACCGGTCCAAACATGTCTGGGAAATCGACCTATATGCGTCAACTCGCTTTGATTATCATTTTAGCGCAAATCGGTTGTTTTGTTCCAGCTAAAACCGCGGAACTTCCTGTCTTCGATCAAATCTTTACGCGTATTGGTGCGTCGGATGATCTCACCAGTGGGATGTCGACATTCATGGTCGAGATGATCGAAGTCAATTATGCGTTGCAAAACGCTACCGAACAATCTTTGATATTATTTGATGAGATTGGTAGAGGAACCGCTACTTATGACGGTATGGCATTGGCCCAAGCGATTATCGAATATTCTCATCATAAGATCAACTGCAAGATTCTGTTCTCAACCCATTATCATGAATTGACCTATTTGGAAGATGACTTAAAAGCGCTTCACAATGTTCATGTCAAGGCAAGAGAAGAGAACGGCGATATCGTCTTCATGCATAAAGTGATGGACGGACCGACGGACCGCAGTTATGGAATCCATGTGGCAAAACTTGCCAAACTTCCAAACGTTGTGATCAATCGTTCCAAACAGATCTTAGAAGAATTGGAACGCAATCACGGCTATAACATCATCAAACCACAGACAGTCGATTTATTCAATTACGAAGAGACCCTGGCGGTAGAAGATGATGCCATGGATCAATACAAAAACATCATCGATCAATTGGCTGAGATCGATATCATGGATATGACGCCAATCAAAGCGATGAACATTCTAAACGATACCATTGAGGAAATCAAAAAACTCAAGAAATAGAGGCAAGCATGAGCGTGATCAAGAAACTTGACCAGGTCTTGGCGAATAAAATCGCCGCCGGTGAAGTGATTGAATCCTTGGCCAATGTCGTCAAGGAACTCGTCGAAAATAGCATCGATGCGAAATCGACTCAAATCGATATCGAATTACAGGAGTCAGGATTGAAATCCATCCAAGTCACCGACAATGGTCAGGGAATGGACGAAACTGACGCTGTTTTGGCGTTCGAACGACATGCGACATCCAAAATCGAGACGGTCAACGACCTGTTTCGGATCGGTTCGCTTGGCTTTCGTGGAGAAGCCTTGCCAAGCATCGCCGCTGTCTCCCGTGTCGAACTCGTGTCGACACAAACAAACAGCAGTATCGAAGTCGTTTTTGAAGACGGACATCTCATTCATCAGAAACCGGCTTCCGGAAATCAAGGAACCAAGATATCGGTTACGAAACTGTTCTATACGACACCTGCCAGATTCAAATACCTGAAATCAGCCCAGTATGAACTGGCATCCATCATCAATCTGATTCATAGGTATGCATTGGCATACCCACATATTTCGTTTCGATTGACAAATGACGATAAGCTTCAATTCGTCAGCCCAGGAGAGAAGTCGTTGGTCGATTTGATGGCGAACATCTATTCCAAAGACATTGCCAGATCTCTGATTCCGTTTTCCGGAACATCCAGAGATTATGACATCCATGGAATGGTTTCAAGTCCCATCATCAACCGTTCTTCGAACCGCTATATTCACCTCTTTGTCAATCAAAGAGCGATTCAGGATCCACGTATCATCTATGCAATCCGTGAATGTTATGAACAGCTGATACCGAAAAACCGTTATCCGATCGCCGTTTTATATATCGAATGCGATCCTTCGATCATCGATGTCAATATCCATCCAAGAAAACAGGAAGTCAAATTCTCGGAATACAACCTTTTACTCGAACTTATCAAGAACACGATCACACCACTAGTGAATCAGATTCAAATCAAACAAACTCCGATAGAGACGAATATCACCCAGAAACAGTTCGAGTTTCATGAACCAATCAAACAGTACCAAGAAAAATTGGATTTGGAAACCGAAGAAACGATTGGTCCGGAAACCAAAGTTCAAATCATTCACAAAGAAAACCCTAAGATTCCCGACCTTGAATATATCGGACAATATACCGGGACGTATTTGTTGTTTCAAAACGAGACAGGTCTTTATCTGGTGGACCAGCATGCCGCTGCGGAACGAATTCGCTACGAGCGCTATCTGGATCAGATGAATCACCGTCACCAAGAAACCCAGGACTTGTTGGTCCCGATGGAATTGACTCTCGATCCGGAATCGAGGATTCTGATCGAAAAGCATCTCGATCGACTCATCGACTTTGGCTTGATAGGGAAAATCCATGCTAACAGTCTCTTATTGGAACGCATTCCTTCTTGGTTCTATCCAGGGTATGAGTTGCAATACGCCGAAGAAGTGGTTCAAACCTTTGTCAAAGAACAAAACTTGGAGAAAACCGCAGTGGTCGACGATTTGGCAAAATCCTTGGCTTGCAAGCATTCGTTGAAAGCCAATCACTATATCACGGAAACGGAAAGTCAACGCTTGTTGCAAGACCTAAGACAATGTAAACGACCTTTCACTTGTCCGCACGGACGGCCGATCATCGTCGAATTGTCGATCGACAAAATCGAGCATTGGTTTAACCGGGTGATCTAAGATGACAGATATCATAGCGATTGTAGGACCTACCGGTGTCGGTAAGACCAGACTCTCGATCGCTCTTGCGAAACGTTGGAACGCGGAAATCATTTCCGGCGATTCAATGCAATTTTATAAAGGACTCGATATCGGAACCGCTAAAGTCACAAGAGAGGAAATGGACGGCGTCATTCATCATCTTATAGATGTCTTTGAGCCAGACACGGAATTCTCCGTTGCACTCTATCAAGAAATCGTTCGCAACGAAATTGCGATGATCAGGCAACAGGGAAAAACAGTAATATTAGTCGGTGGAAGTGGATTATATCTGTCTTCCGTACTCTATGATTACCGCTTTTTAGGCGAAAAGCGTGAAGAGGAATTAGAAGAAGAGTACGCAGACTTCTCAACCGAATATCTGGCGGAACTTTTGCGCGAAACAGCACCGAATCTTGCCAGTAAAACCGATATGAAGAATCGTAGGAGAGTGCTTCGGGCTTTGCAGAAAAGCGATGAAGAACTCGACTTGTCTGCGGCCAATCTCTATTATGAGAATGTCACGATCATCGGGCTTGATATGGAGCGAGAACGCTTGTATCGTCGCATTAACGAGCGAGTCGACCAAATGTTGGAACAAGGGTTGTTGAAGGAAGCCAAATGGCTCTATCAACACTATCCTGACACGCAAGCGGCACAGGCAATCGGATACAAGGAATTGTTTTCCTATATCGAGGAGAAATCCAGTTTGGAACATGCCATAGAGCATATCAAGAAAAACTCCAGACATTATGCAAAGCGACAACTCACCTGGTTTCGCAACAAGATGGATTGTAACTGGATCTTAGTGGATTCGGACCATTTCGAAAAAGTCATAGAAGAAGCAATTCAAATTTATCGTTAAAAAAAAGACTGAAACCTTTGGATTTCAGTCTTATTTTCTAACAAATGGCCATTGTGCAAAGCCGTTTTTGAGAATGTATACCGGACGGTATCCTTTCTTCGCCAATTTCTTGGCTACAGATCGAATCTTTCCTCTATCTTGATCACTGTAAAGGAAGACGGCTTGATCCTGACGGATTTTGGCTAGATTGCCAAAGACGGATCTGCCAGGAAAATTCCGACTGCCATTGATCTTTTCTAGTTGGTATTGATCATCCTTGCGGATATCGATCAATTGACCTTTTCTCATGTTGGCGCGAAACTCTTCTGCCTCCAACAAGTGAATATGTTCTTTATAATCCTTGTTTCTCGTTGCGATGAAATATCCAATCAATAGACCGGTCGCAATCGGTAATGCCCAATTGAGAATATCTGATGTTGCTAAAAACATAACGCTCACCTCTTTTTGTCCCCCTTTATTATAGTAGAGTTGAAATCTATTGTCAATATGATAAATTTGTAATATAATATCTTATGTTATATTATATATTAGGAGGATTTTATGATCAGTACAAGTGATTTCAAAACAGGTTTGACATTGGAATACGATGGCAATATCTACCAAATTTTAGATTTTCAACATGTGAAACCTGGGAAAGGCAGTGCGTTCGTCAGAACAAAACTTAGAAATCTGCGTGCTCAATCAGTGATCGATATAACGTTCAGTGCAGGTGAGAAATTTGAACAGGCACAGATCGACAAAAACGAAATGCAATTTTTGTATTCCGCTGATGATGTCTATGTCTTCATGAACAATGAAACATATGAGCAGATTGAACTGCACAAACAAAATTTAGAAAATGAACTCTATTATCTGACCGAAGGAATGACTATCAACATGATTTCTTACGGACAGGAAATATTGGGAATCGAATTACCGGACAAAGTGGTCTTGGAAGTTGTGGAAACACCAGGTGGAGCCAAAGGCAATACCGCATCCAATGCGACAAAAGAAGCATTGACCAACACGGGACTTCGTCTGTCCGTACCGCTTTTCATCAATGAAGGTGAAAAGATTATCGTTTCAACAGCAACTGGTAAATACGATACCAGAGCCAAATAATTAGCGAGGTGAACCTTTTTGGAAGTTAGTCAGTCGGGGCCCTACTTCTTAGCAATTGAATTCAAAGCGTCATTCTTGATCATGCTGGTCGTGTTCTTGGTGATATCCGCATTCTTTTCGATGACAGAGATGGCTTATTCATCTGTCGGTAAGTTGCGACTTAAAACATTGGTGGAGCAAGATGCATCCGGGTCCAGAAAAGCTCTATGGATTGTTGAGCATTTCGATCGAACATTAACCACATTGTTGGTGGGAAATAATTTAGCGAATTTCGCTTTGGTTTCCGTATCCAGCCTGTTTTTCTACGGATTGTTTAATTCCATGGCGAATGCCGATACCGTAGTCAGTGTGACAAATACCGTTGTGATGACGATCATCGTCTTGATTTTCGGTGAGATTTTACCGAAATCCATCGCAAAATATCATAGTGATACCATCAGTTTGAAAATCAGTGGTCTGGTCTATTTCCTGATCAAGATATTCACACCGATCACCTATCCGTTTTTGCTTTTGAACCGCAAAGTCATGAGCAAAGTCGATACGGAAAACAAGATAAGCGTGACCGAATCCGATTTGGAAACCATCATTGATACGATGGAGGAAGAGGGTTCGATCGACGAAGAGGAAGCCGATATGCTTCAAAAGGTTTTGGATTTGTCCGAAATCACAGTTGAAGAGATTATGACACCGCGTGTGGACATGGTCGCTGTCGATGTCAATGAAGACATCGAGAAGATCAAAGATATCTTCTTCAAAAACAAATTCAGCCGAATTCCGGTCTATGCCGATCGAGTCGATAATGTGATCGGAGTATTATCCGAACGCGATTTCTATACCAAATTGATCAAAGGCCAAAACATCAACTTGAGACGTTTGACCCGAAAACCGATCTTCGTTCCGGCAACCACTAAAGTGGATGCCCTCTTGGAACTCTTGCAAGAGCGCAACAGCCATTTGGCATTTGTGGTGGATGAATACGGTGGTTTGGATGGAATCGTCACCATGGAAGACGCATTGGAAGAGTTGGTCGGAGAAATCTATGACGAACACGACAACGTCGATGATCCGATCATCAAAGTCGATGACCACAGCTATATCGTCAATGCCGATTACGATTTGGAAGACTTGTTTGAAGATTTGGAACTGGGAACAGCACCGGTATCGGAATCGACATCGGTTGGTGGATGGTTGTTTGAAATCTTCCAAGATATTCCTGAAGTCGATGAAGAAGTCGAGCATATGATCTATTACAATCAAGAATACGACGAATTATCCGAATTGGTTCATGAAGATACCGCAATTTTGACCTTCAAGATATTGAAAGTCAAACGTCGACGGATCAAAGAAGTTTTGATGACAGTCGATAAAATCGATGATAAGGAAGAATAAAAGTGGGGGATACCTCACTTTTTTGAGAGGATAAGATGGAACGTTTACAAAAGATTTTGCAACGAGCAGGCATCGCATCGCGTCGAAAAGCCGAAGAGATGATCACAGAAGGAAGAGTACAAGTAAATGGTGAAACCGTTACGGTTTTGGGAACAAAAGCGTCTTTTAGTGATGATATCTTAGTAGACGGTAAAAAAATCAAACTGGAAGAGATTGTCTATTACGTCCTCTATAAACCGGAAGGTTATGTTTCAACCACAAAAGATGAATTCAATCGAATGACGGTCCTGGATTTGATTCCGGTCAAAGAACGGGTATTTCCGATCGGACGTTTGGATTATGATACAAGCGGTGTTCTATTGTTCACGAACGATGGCGAATTCGCGAATCAATTGATGCATCCATCTGCGAAAGTGGAAAAGGAATATTCTGTCAAGATTTCCGGATTATTGCGAAAAGAAACCTCAAGAAAACTGGAAAAAGGAGTAGACTTGGGAGACTTTCGTACCCAACCCGCTTCCGTCTTCGACGTCGAGTATGACAAGGCGAAAGAGAATACCACACTAAAGATCATCATCACGGAAGGAAAATTCCATCAAGTGAAACGGATGTTTGAAACGGTAGGACATCAGGTCCTGAAGCTAAAACGGGAGCGTTATGGTTGTGTAACCCTCAAAGGAATGAACCGCGGAGATTACCGCGCATTAAAAATCCATGAGGTCAAAAAACTCTGGAATCTGAGCAAAAACAGCTAAATATTTTTACATTCTTTTTTTGCTGAAAAAGAACCATAGTATGGTATAATGTTATAGGTTATGGAGGGTGCGTATGAAATACCGCAGTATCGCTATCGACGGACCTGCCGGTGCCGGCAAGTCGACCGTCGCAAAAGAATTGGCGAAAAAACTGAATTACGTTTATATCGACACCGGAGCCATGTACCGGGCGACCACTTACAAAGCGATCAGCTTGGGTATCGATTTGACGAATCCGTATTCCTATGGATTCTTGGAGAATACGAATTTTGTCTTCCGAAGTGGCGAACTCCACATGGACGGCGTCAACATGACCGTGCTGAACCGACTAAAAGAAGTTGCGGACAATGTATCTTTGGTTTCGAGCCACGTACCAGTACGCAACAAACTGGTGCAGTTGCAACAAAAAATCGCCAAGAAAAACAACGTCGTCATGGACGGAAGAGACATTGGAACCGTGGTATTGAAAGATGCCGATCTGAAGATTTTCATGATCGCTTCGGTTCATGTCAGAGCGAAACGTCGGTATGAAGAGTTGCAATCTCTTGGTTCCAAACAAACTTTGGAAGAACTGGAAGAAGACATCCAAAGAAGAGATGCCTATGATTCCAGCCGGGAATACAATCCCTTGAAACAAGCTAGTGATGCGATTCCGATCGACACTTCCGATATTTCCATCGAAGAAGTGACCGATCTATTATATGATAAATTCATGAGAAAGATTAAAGGAGAATAATAGAATGGGAATGAATGGCGAAACAAAACTTTACATCCCTAAAGTTAGAGACATCGTTACAGGTACTGTTGTAAATGTAACCGAGTCCGAAGTATTGGTTGATGTGGGATACACTTGTGAAGGAGTAATCTACAAACAACATATCACCCATGACAAGGATGCCAAATTGACAGAGATGTTCCAAGTTGGCGATCCAATCAAAGTAAAAATCACACAATTCAAGCAAGGCGATGACAGCGACCAGTTGTTACTGTCAAGACTTGATATCTTAAAACAGGAGAAAATCGAACGTTATAGAGACGATCTGGAAAAAGATAAAGACGTGACTTTCAAAGTCAAAAAAGCCATCAAAGGTGGTTTGTTGCTGGATTACCATGGCATCGAAGCATTTTTGCCGGAATCTTTGGTATCCTTGCGTGACGACGATACCGAGAAAAAAGATCTTGTCGGTACCGAAGTAAAAGCGAGAATCATCGATATCGAAACTCGTGGAAACAGAGAGCGAATCATCGTCAACCGCAAACAATTACAATATGAGTCATTAAAAGCTTCTGAAAAAGAAGAATTCGACGCTGTCAATGCCGAAGACATAGTAACGGGAACTGTCAAACGTATCACTGATTTTGGAGCGTTTGTATCCTTGGGTGATTATACCGAAGGTTTGATCCACATTTCCGAAGTATCTCATTTCCATGTGAAAGATGTTACCAACTACCTTGAAGTCGGACAAGAAGTCAAGGTTAAAGTCTTGAAGAAAAAAGGAAAACGGATTTCTCTTTCTTTGAAGGCATTACAAGAAACGCCTTGGGATCTCTTCATCAAAAACCACAAAGTCGGAGACCTTGTCAAAGGGAAAATCGTCCGCAAAATGCAATACGGCATGCTTGTCGAAGTTGAAAAAGAAGTCGTAGGTTTGCTGAATCGTTTTGATTATTCATGGAATCCTGATGAAAATCTCGCCGGTGATGTTGAAGTCGGTCAAGAAATCGAACTCAAAATCACCAGCATCAACAAAGACAAACAACAATTCTCATTGTCAAAGAAACATTTGGAATACAACCCTTGGGCAGATTTGAAGTTCAAGAAAGGCGAACACGTATCCGCAGAAGTGAAACGCATTGAAGAAAAAGGTGCAGTCATGGAAGTAGAAGGCGTAGAAGCATTCTTGCCAATCGGTGAAGTCTCAATGGAACATATCAGTCGCGTTGACGAAAAAGTCAAAGTCGGAGATATCGTCACCGCTGAAATCACGGATTTCAACCCAAGACGTTGGACCATGACTCTCTCACTGCGCTCCATTGCAGAACGCAAGAGTCGTGAAGCATATGATAAACAATTAGAGGAGAACGTCAGCGGAAATCAATCTCTGCATGATTTGTTCAAAGAATTCAAAAAATAGAAATTTGGTGGTAGTATGTTACCAACAGTCGCTATCGTCGGTAGACCGAACGTCGGTAAATCGACTCTGTTCAACCGGATTATCGGAGAACGCAAGTCGATTACCGATGACTTGTCGGGAATTACCCGCGACCGTATTTATGGCCTGGCTTCTTGGCTAAGCAGACAATTTAGATTGATCGACACAGGGGGCATCGAGATTAGCGATGCACCTTTTTTGACTGAGATCAAAGCCCAAGCTGAAATTGCCATCGAAGAAAGCGACGTCATCATCTTCGCCGTTGATGGGAAAGCTGGATTGTTGCCAACAGATCGCGATGTAATGGAGATGTTGTATCAATCCAATAAACCGGTCATCGTCGCTGCCAACAAATTGGAAAGTCAGAAATACAGAGAAAACCTTTACGATTTCTATGAATTTGGAGCTGCATCCGTTGTGATGATTTCCTCCGCCCATGGGATCGGCATCGGGAATCTCTTGGACGAAGTCATCGCCTATCTACCGGAAGAAACCGAAGAACAATATGCAGAAGACGTCAGACGGATTTCCATCATAGGCAGACCAAACGTCGGAAAATCATCCTTGACCAATGCGGTATTGGGTCAAGAAAGAGTGATTGTATCCAATGAAAGCGGCACGACGACCGATTCCATTGATACAGAATTCCATCGTGATGGTGTGGATTATGTTGTTATTGATACTGCCGGAATGAAGAAACGCGGTAAGATCTACGAGAACGTCGACCGTTACGCCAACCTAAGAGCGATGCAGGCAATCGACAGGAGCGATGTTTGTCTTGTCGTGATTGACGCCGAAACAGGAATTCAAGCACAGGACAAACATATCGCCGGATACGCCTTGGAAAATCACAAAGCGATGATCCTTGTGGTCAATAAATGGGATACCTTGGAAAAGGATGAACATACGATGAACGAATGGGAGAAAACGATTCGTTCCGAATTCAAGTTTTTAAAGTATATCCCCATCGTTTACCTTTCTGCCAAAACCAAAGCCAGAGTCAAGACTCTGTTTCCTGTTTTGGATCAGGTTTATGAAAACTATAACAGACGCGTATCCACATCGGTTTTGAACGAGGTCATCCAAGAAGCGATGATCCTGAATCCTCCTAAGGAACACCGTCAAAAAATCGTTCGAGTTTACTACGCGACACAGGTAAAGGTAAAATGTCCGACATTCGTATTATTCGTAAATGACACGAATTGCATGCATTTTTCTTATCATAGATACCTGGAAAACAGACTGAGAGAACGCTTTGATTTCTTAGGAACTCCGCTAAATTTAGTACTTCGCAACCGAGAATAGACCATATTTTGCTAAAATATGGTTTTTTTTATGAAATAATGTGAAAATTTCGCCAAATCGCTTGCTTTTTTTATATTTTTTTTCTATAATTTAATTAACAATGAAAAGGAGGATATA
>JAFGQH010000039.1 GCA_016935815.1 Bacilli bacterium
ATGAACGGCACAGTAAAATGGTTTAACGCAGAAAAAGGGTACGGATTCATCACCGATGAAGAAGGTAACGATATTTTTGCACATTACTCAGCAATCGAGGGCGATGGATATCGCGCATTAGAAGATGGTCAAGCTGTAAGCTTCACAGTAGTTGAAGGAGACAGAGGCCCTCAAGCTGCTAATATAGTAAAGTTGTAAGAAATAACCTGTAAGTTAAACAGAACTGGGATGCGATGCATCCCTTTCATTTGCACTGAAGTCAACGATAATGCTTGAAAAATGAGGGTTTTTACACTATAATTATACCTGTTCAAAGAAAGGATTTGATCCGATGCAAATATACAATTCATATACGGATTCTCTAGAAGAATTCCATAGCATTCACCCTGGAAAGGTGAATATGTATGTCTGCGGTCCCACGGTATATAATTACATTCATATCGGCAATGCTAGACCGGTTGTTTTTTTTGATACTGTAAGGCGGTATCTAGAACACAAAGGATATGCGGTGCGATTTGTATCAAACTTCACAGATGTGGATGACAAAATCATTCAAAAATCCCTTGATGAGAACATTCCGGAATTGGAATTGAGTTCATTTTACATCCATGCTTTTCTGCAAGATATTGAATCTCTCAATTGCAAGACCGATTATACACAGCCCAAAGTTACGGAATATATGGATCCGATAATTAAGTATATAAAGAATCTAGTCGATAACGGATATGCCTATGAAGTGGACGGAGATGTTTATTTCCGCGTTTCCAAAATTCAAGATTATGGTAAGTTGTCGAATCGGGAAGTGGATGATCTGATTTCCGGAAGCAGAGTAGAAATCAACGAACAAAAAGAAAATCCATTGGATTTCACACTATGGAAGAAAACCGATCAGGGCTTAAAATTTGATGCCCCGTATTCGCTAGGGAGACCGGGATGGCATACCGAATGTGTGGTTATGATTGATGACATATTTGGTGAAGAAATCGATATCCATGGTGGTGGTTCCGGATTGAAATTTCCACATCACGAAAATGAAATCGCCCAAGCGGAGGCAACGCACCACCATCACGTAGCCAGATATTGGATGCATAATGGGTTGTTGAATTTCAAAGATACAAAGATGAGCAAAAGTCTTGGAAATGTAATTTTAGTCAAAGATGTACTGGAAAAAATGGCACTTCGTTATTATTTGTTATCCACGCATTATCGTGCTCCATTGGTCTTTACTGATGAGGTTTTCCAAATGTATATTACGGAATGGGAAAAACTGGAAAATACCTACAAATCGGTATTTTACAAACTTGATCTCTCTGAAAAAATGATACCAACTATTGAAATTAAAAATCCAGAAATCAAACAAGAGATGAATCATTTTGATATCGCAATGGATAGCGATTTTAATACCGCGAATGCGATAACAGCATTACAAGCAATATTGAAATTAGCCAATATCAACATTAGAAAAAACAACAACGAAATTCTGCTAAATGAGATTCTAAAGGCTTTGAATTACATGACAGATGTACTCGGCTTGAAAATAGATGCAAACCGGATCAGCGAAGCAGACAGAGATATTTATCATAAATGGCAACAAGCTAGAAAAGACAAGAATTATGATCTTGCGGACACCTATCGCAAAGTTTTGATGGAAAAAGGGATTCTATGATTCAATACAATGGGTTGACCTTAGCTTACATTGGAGATGCATACTATGAGTTGGCAGTTCGAAACCATCTTTTAGATTTGCAATATACGAAAGTAAAGGAATTGCATGACAATGCAATCCGTTATACCAATGCCATTTCACAAGCGGCAGCTGCAAGGGTGTTGTCAAAAACATTTTATACTGAGTTTGAATTGTCGATCTTTAAACGAGGAAGAAATGCAACATCAACTCACAAACCAAAAAATGCGGATGTAATCACATATAATATTTCGACAGGATTCGAAGCTGTTATCGGTTATCTGTATTTAGTTCAAAACCAAGAACGCTTGTTAGAACTATTAGAACGAACATTTGAAATCATTGAAGAACTTTGAGTTGTTTCTCAAGGTTCTTTGTTTTATGAACACACATATTTTTCAAAAATAATCGAGAAGAAATATGATACAATAAGAGTGGTGAGACTATGAGTATGAGTATCTATGGCAGAAACCCCGCAAAAGAGGTTCTGAATTCAAAGAAGAAAATCTTCCAGGCATTTGTGGAAAAAGGATCCAACCATGATTTGGTTGAAGACTTAAAAAAGAGAAATATTCTAGTGCAAATGCTTGAAAAAAAAGACATTAACAAGAAGTTCCTTGGCAATCACCAAGGGATTGTTTTGGAAGTAGAAGACTACAAGACAATGGATTTACAATCTTTTTTGTCTACACTTGATCTCGCAAAGAACCCTTTGGTATTGATGTTGGATGGCATCACAGATCCTCACAATCTTGGCGCGATCATTCGTAGTGCTGAAGCTGGAGGAGTCGCAGGAATTATCATACCGAAGCATCGATCCGCGCCGATTAATGCAACGGTTGTGAAAGTCTCGTCGGGTGCAATTGAATATGTGAATATTGTGGAAGTGACCAACCTGCGAAACGCGTTGGATACCATGAAGAAGAGCGGATTTTGGACTGTCGGAACGGATTTGTTAGCGACTAAGAGCCATCAGGACATTGATGTATCAGTACCACTTGTTCTAGTCATTGGCAGCGAAGGAAAAGGAATGTCTCGTCTATTGAAAGAAACAGTAGACTATAACGTTAAGATTGAAATGGCAGGGACAATCAATAGTTTGAATGCTTCCGTTAGCACCGGTATCCTAATTTTCGATATACTTAGAAAAAAGCGGAGTTAGCCTATGATTTTTCGTAACTATAATGATTTCGAGATTGTCATCATGATTAAGCAAGGAAGCGAAGAAGCCTTTCAATTCATGGTGAACAAGTACCGATTTCTAGTTGCGAAAATAATCAAGAAATTTAACCTTCAATATGAATTTGACGATATGTTTCAGGAAGCGCTGATGATATTATATAAGTCCGTCCTGAAATACGATCAAGCCTATAACAAAACCTTTACTCGATACTTCGAAGGAAATCTGACCAATCGTTATATTACGATTAAGAAACAAAGAAACCGTTATGGACAGTTTCTTTCCGAGAAATTACCGACGTTATATCAAGACGCCATTCAAGAATCTCCTCATCATTATTTTTCTGAATCTGAAGTAAAAGATGCTCTAAATCAATTGTCCGAACTGGAAAAACAAATCTTTCAAATAAAAATAATCGAAAAAAGAACGGTCCGAGAAACGGCGGATATTCTGAAATATCCCGAGAAGAAAATCTACAATGCATTGGATCGGATCAAAAAAAAGATAAAAATACAATTATTGCAATGATTTTCTTGACTTTTGATGCATTTTTTGATACATTTAATAAAGCAAGTGAGTTGATATATATGAAGAAAAAAACCATATTGATTTGTCAAGAATGTCTATCGAGAAATTATGAGGTTACTAAAACCGAGAAATCAACTCGATTTGAAGTAAAAAAATATTGTAAAAAATGTAAGAAACATACCATTCATAAAGAAGGTAAGTAGGAGGGCATCATGGCAAAAGATCCGAATAAGAAAGTGAAAACACCTTCACAGCCAAAACAAAAACTAATCCAAGACGAATCAAGAGTAATGGCGATTCTGAAGAAAGAATATGCATTTGAAAACTGGTTACTAGCAGTATTAGCACCTGTTTTGATTCTCTATGGTGTTTATATCGTCATGGGTACATTTGGAAGCGTCAACTTAGCAAATATCCTTGGAACATCCAATATTGGATTCATCGATTTCTTCTTCTCGACAGATTTACGAAGAATCTTAACCGGATCATTCTTGATTTTGATTGGGGTATTGGTATTGGTTTATTTGTTTATTCCATATTTGAAACCGAGTTTCTCAGAACTCAAGAAAGTGACATGGCCAACGGGGAAAACATTGGCGAGCAATTCCGCAAGAGTATTCACGTTCCTGATTTTCCTTTCTGTTGTATTCGTACTATTGGGCTTGGCATTTGATCCATTGTTCCAATGGTTGATCAGCCTATAAGATGTGAGTGTTCATGGATACGTCAAAACGTTTATGGTATATTGTTCAGACATATTCTGGATTTGAGAATTCAGTTAAACTGAATTTGGAACGAAGAATTGAAAGTATGAATATGGAAAACTTGATTTTCCAAGTCATGATTCCGGAAGAACTGAAAACCGAAAAGAAACAAGATGGTACTATCAAAGAAAAAATGGTCAAGATCTTTCCTGGATATGTTTTCATTGAAATGATCGTAACCGACGATTCCTGGTTTGTGGTTCGTAACACACCGGGAGTAACTGGATTCCTGGGTTCCAGTGGCGGAGGTACAAAACCGATTCCATTGAAACCAGATGAAATCAATCCTATCTTGAAGAAGTGTGGTATGTTGGCGGTACAAAGACTGAATGTTCAACCCGGACAGAAAGTCAAAGTGGCTGCTGGCACATTGCAGGGCCAACTCGTCACAGTGGAAAGCATCGACGAAGAGAGAGGAAAAGTACATGTTCTTATCGAAATGTTTGGAAGACAGACAGCGATGGAACTGGACTTCACTGAAGTAGAAGTATTATGAGTCAGACATAGTCTGGCTCTTTTCTTTCGTTTTGGAACAAGGACTGATGCAGAAATAAAGATTCACCAATAAAACATTATTATCCATTGTTCTATATATGATATAATGAATTGATAACTATTGAATTGGAAAGGGAACACGTTATGATCAAATTAGTGAATGTGTCCAAATACTATAGCAGCAACAATGTGATTGCTCTTGGACTTCGTAAAGTTAACCTCGAGTTACATCGGAATGAGTTCGTAGCCATTGTCGGTGAATCCGGATCCGGTAAAACGACTCTGTTAAATGTCATAAGCGGAATTGATTCTTATGAAGATGGAGAAATGTATGTCAACGGGGAAGAGACATCTTATTTTTCCATCACCGATATGGAAAATTACCGCAAGAAATATGTCGCTTTTGTTTTTCAAAATTACAATTTGATTGACTCCTATACCGTTTTGCAAAATGTGGAAGCTCCACTGATCTTGTCGGGCTATCCAAAAGACAAGATTCGCAGTCGTGCAACAGAAATCATTCGTAAGGTTGGATTGGAAGACCATATGAATCATAAGGCCACCAAATTATCCGGGGGTCAAAAACAGCGTGTGGTCATCGCCAGAGCACTTGCGAAAGACTGCCCAATTATCGCCGCGGACGAACCTACCGGAAATCTAGATTCCAAATCCGCTAAACAAATCATCGAATTATTGCACGAGATTTCCAAGGAAAAACTCGTGATTATGGTAACCCATGATTTTAGTCAAGTGGAAGCATATGCTACTCGTAGAATTCGAATCTACGACGGAGAAGTCGTGGAAGATTTGAGTTTGGCCAAGGTTGAGAAAATGGATATGCCTACAATACCAGATGAAGATCATCAAATCCGGTTTATGGATTACTTGAAGATTTCACTACGAAACCTGCTCGCGGTTCCCAAGAAATCTTTATTGATGCTTTTGGTATTCACATTCTTCAGCTTTTTTATTGCTATCGCATATGGGGCATACCAACTCTCTATGGATGAAGTCAGCTATAATTACAATTATCAGTTCGCCAATACAAATCCGAACAGGATTATTTTGAGAAAGACGGACAATTCTGTATTTACTCAAACGGAACTATCAGATTTGAAAGATTTGAATCTTGTGCAGGAAATTGTATATTTCGATTATGTCATGGATCAGGAAATTACAATGATATCGACCGAGAATACTCAAATGGGTCTGGACGGACTGGCTTTACCGGTTGGTTTAGTCATAGAAGATGACCTGGTTGCGGGTCGACTTCCTGAAAATGAAAATGAAATGGTTCTTGCGATGAACGCACAAATCATTAGTACTCATGAGGCAGACTTATTGGATGTCTTATATGAAATTGATGATTATTCCCGTTATATTTCTCAAGCTTATGGACTGACAGTTGTTGGACTTGTTGACCTGAATAGTCTCGTACTATCACCAAACGTATTTTATGATAACTATTTCTTAGTGAATGAAGATGCTTGGCAGAATCTTCAAGTTCGTTTTTATGGATCTTATGCAAACAATCTACTGTTTGTTGGGGATGATGAAGACAAACAATTGTATTTGAACACGGCTTTGGATATCACCATTGATAATTCTCTAGCAGATGATTTGGTTCAAGTACCTTCTTCCTATTATGGTTCTTGTTCCGATGTATGTACGGTATCGGGAACACTTTTCGCAAGTGATTACTATGTTGACAATGAATTTACAGATTTCACCGTTGAGTATCATCAAGATATGAGTGATTCAGATGGTTATATCATGAATCAAGCCACTTATGACAAGATTTTTTATTCCGATGTGTATCAGGTGTCTTTGTTGACATCGACGGATGTCGGTGTCGGGAACTTGATTCGAAATTTGCAAAGAGAACCAGGCGACACGATTGGTTATAAGTATAAAGTGTTGTATCCATATGATTCAGAAACATCCAATGACTTCGAAGGTTTGGTTTTGTTGATGATGAATATCGGATTTATTGTATTGATTATGGTCACATTGGTTGGTTCAACCTTAATTACTTATGTGATTTTCCGAGCGATTATTAATACGAAATTACATGATTATGCAATATTTAGGACGATAGGAGCGAACAAGAAAGTGATTCGCAGCTTCATCTATTTGGAGAATCTGTTTATTGTAGTTGTTTCATTTGTTCTATTGACGGTTGTGACGATAGCGATACCTTCTTCGCTGGCTCAGAATACCGTTTTATCCGCATTGAAAGTGTATACTGTTGTAGATTATTTAGTATTCTTCCTGTTGTTGGTATTAATGTCGTTGTTTATTTCAAGAAAATATAACAATCGGATTTTCCGAGAGTCCGTACAAACAACATTGAAGACGGATATGGGGTGAATAGTATGATTCGGTTAGAACGAGTAAACAAGTTCTTTAATAAAGGGCGAATGAATGAAATACACGTCATCAATGATACTTCATTGGTATTCCCTGAAAAAGGGTTGGTTGCTTTGACGGGACCATCTGGTTGCGGAAAAACAACGCTGCTAAACGTAATTGGTGGATTGGATGGATTTGACTCAGGTCAAATCGATTTTGATGGTCATCTCATCAAAAAATATACACCAAATTCACTCGATGTCTTAAGAAATCATTATGTCGGATATATCTTCCAAAATTACAATCTTGTTGAAGATAAAACGGTATCTGAAAATATAGAATTATCACTCCAAATGGCAGGATTGAATGATCCGAAAGAAATGGAAGAGCGTATCAATTATGTACTGACCGCTGTTGGTATGTATAATTATCGCAGGAGAAATGTTAGAGCATTATCTGGTGGCCAACAACAGCGCGTTGCCATTGCAAGAGCAATTGCCAAGAATCCTAAAGTGGTTCTAGCGGATGAACCGACCGGAAATTTGGATGCAAATAATACATTTGAAATCATGACGATCATAAAGAAGATTTCACAAACATGTCTTGTGATCTTGGTTTCGCATGAACGTCATCTGGTCGATTTTTATGCAGATCATATTATAGAGGTGTCCGACGGAAAGGTCGTAAAACAATACGACAACGAAGGAAACAATTCGTTCGAACATCGAGATGAACGAAATATCTATCTCAAAGATTTGAATCGGAATGACAGTCTTCTAGATTCCGGAATCGAACGGTATTATGACAAGGATTTTGATGAAGATTTATCCTTCCAAATCGTTGAAGTCAAAGATGCGGTTTATATCAAAGCAAAGAGTAAAAAGAAAATCAAATATCTGGCTGATGATACAGAGGTCAGATTGATCGATGAGCATTACAAAGCGAAAAAAACAGAAGAGGCTCTCGATTATGATTTTGATATGGAACAGTATGGAGGAATCCATACTATCGGAAAGAAAAAATCATTTATTCGTTTCCAAGACACATTGAAATCCGGATTTAGGAAAGCGACAAGCAGAAGGAAATTCGTTGGTTGGATGTTCTTAATCGCTTACTTTGTAATCTCTGCACTAGTAGTCTATCAAATCGCGACATTTGGTAGTTTGACTAGACTTGATGAAACGCAATTCTTATATACTTCCAAAGAACTTGTCAATGTTACAAGTGATGATACTCTGACCGGCGCAGATATTAATCGGATCATGGATGCGGTTCCTGATTTACAATGGTCGGTATATGACAGCAATACCAGCGTCAGGTTCATCTATTATGATTATTACCAAGGAAATGTAAACACCTGGGCTCATGTCTATCCAATCAAGTTGTCGTGGGCAAATGAAGAAGATTTGCTCTATGGTAGAATGCCTGAAACCACTTCGGAAATCGTGATTGACCAGTGGGTGGCCGATGCACTTTTGGACAATAAGAATCTTAAAGATTTAGGAGTGACATCTTCCGAAGAATTGCTTGGGCAAACAATGATGTCAAACAATCAATATGCGATTGTTTTCACAATTGTTGGAATCATTGAAACCGGATCGCCGATTGCGGTCGTCGTAGATGATGCATATTATAGTTTCACAGATTATGTCCCTTTCTACCCATATGAAAGCGTGGCGGATCTGATTACCATAACAGAAGGCGACAATATTCAAGCTGATAAAGAGCTATTGATGAATGAACTTCAAATGGATTATTACAGTATAGGTGATACTCTTGAATATTTTGGTGAAACCTATACCATCGTTGGATTCTTCTCGATGGAAACCAATGATAATGTCGATTATTACTATACCGATACCATCGGTACGGTCAGTGATGCGGAATCGATTTTAATATCCACATTCGTCTCCGAATATTATTGGTGGTATGGCGGATCCAATGGGATTTTCTTCTATTCCGAAGATTTGGAAAAATCGATACAGGATATCTCCGATTTCGATAGCAGTTATCAAGTTGTCAACGCCTATGAATCACAAAGAGATGCACAGATGGACCAACAACTTCGTCAGGTTCAACAGCGGATTACTTCCATTATAGTAATTGTCGTTGGTATCATAATTTATATCTTCTTCATGATGCGTTCTTCGATGTTGAGCAGAATCAAAGAAATTGGAATCTACCGGTCAATAGGCGCTACAAAACGCGATATTTTCAAGATATTCTTTGGTGAGATAATCGCTCTGACAACTCTAGGCTCACTGACGGGATACCTTGCGATGTCATTGCTTATCACACGCGTTCAAGCGATGCTTGGAGACCTGATTGATGTTTTCTATCTTCCATGGTATTTCTTCCTGGGAGGTATCGTACTCATCTACGTAATCAATATCCTGTTCGGTATGTTGCCAATCTTCGGATTGCTGCGAAAAACACCGGCTCAGATCAATGCGAAGTACGATATCTAAAATATTGTTGCTTTCAATAAAAAAATCTTGACATATATAGAATATATATTGTATAATAATTCAGCGTGTAAAAACGGTACTGAGTGGGAGGGTTCAAAGAATCCATTAACCACATCACGAAAATAAGGAGGTGTCTTTCGTGGCTAAAGAAATCAAAAATGTGATTAAACTTCAAGTTCCTGGTGGAAAAGCAACACCTGCACCACCAATCGGTCC
>JAFGQH010000040.1 GCA_016935815.1 Bacilli bacterium
AGGAGGAAAAAATGAAGAAGAAATTATTTTTGCTGTTTTTTTCTGCACTAGCCTTGCTTGGTTTTGCCGGCGCTACATTGAATTTTGATGTAGAAGCTGCGGCTGCCGGACAAGTGACTTTCCACTACCAAAAATGGTACGAAGACTATGACGACGTAGGTCTTTGGGTGTGGGGAACTGGTACAGATGGAACTGCTGATGGTGTCACACAAGCCGGAACAGATGATTTTGGAGTTTACTTCAATATCGCTATCGGGGCTGACGCCACAGAAATGGGTGTTATTCCAATTGGAGACATGTTCTCTGATTCAACAGAACGTTGGAATAACAAAGATAGTTATGAAGGCATGGACCTTACACTTGATGTAAGCGCCGCTGCTGCTGGAGGCACCATGGATGTTTACTTCTTTAGTGGAAGTAATGAAATCTTTGTAGCTGATCCAACATATATTAATTTATTCGTTGTATACTTTACAGCCACTGAAGAATACGAAGACAACATCGGTGTTCATGCATGGGGCGACTGGTATCAAGACGAGGCTCTCGGAACTTGGGGAACTTGGGGTACACCTACACAGATCTTCACCGGAAACTTCTCTACACCAGAAGGTAAACTCGGAAAAGTTGGTATGATGCAAGCTACTAGTACTTCAGCTAACTTCATCGTTTACGCTGGAAACGACGCTACTAAGAAAACCGGTGATGTCACAGATGCATTGACAGATCTCTCTGTTGGTGATGTAACTGCTGCTTATGTAGCAGGAGACGTCTACAAAGGGTTCTCAAGTGTTGGTGTATTTGCGGATTCATCATTCGCATTCAAATTTGTTCCATTCGTAAATGACGAATACGCATTATCAGGTACTTATGCATCCAAACCAAACACAATTTTGGTTAAGTTCTCTGCTGATGTAGCATCTGCATTCTATGATGAAACACAAACACCAATCATCACGGAATATCAAGAATACGAAATCGTAGGTTATAACTATATTCCTGCTGATAATCCAATCGTACAAGATACTACAGTTTATGACGCATACACTCCAAGTGCATTACCTGCTAATACTGAAGGCGTAGTCGCATTCCACTATCAAAAATGGGATGGAGATTACTCTGACGTAGGTGTATGGACATGGAATACAGGTACAAACGGATCACAAGCGCCTGTTGTAAAAGCTGGCGTAGATGATTTCGGTGCTGTTATCGAAATCTTCATCGACACTGCTGATTCTGGAGATTCCATCGGTATTATTCCAATTGCTGACATGATTAATGACGATTCTAGATGGAATTATCGTGAAACTCCTGATGGTGAAGAAATTCAATTCGACATCACATCAATCAATGATGGAACTACTGATCGTATCGATGTTTACTACTTCCAAGGTGGATATCAAACAACATTCATCGCTGATCCTACTATGGCAAACGTAATCGTATTGTATTTGAACCAATCTGGTGAATATACAGCAACGACTGGGTTACATACTTGGGGTTGGGTTGAAAACGCAACAGATTGGGGCACTCCACTTCCTATGGTAGAAGCATTCGCTAATCCTGCAGGATTAAAAGGTATTGGTGCTATGGTACAGGCAACACCTGCAAGTATCGCTAGTGGCGATAATGCAAACCCTGGAATCATCGTCCATGACGGAGATACAAAATACTCTGGTGACGCAAACATTCAATTCAAAGCTGATGGAACTACTTCCTACTTCGCTGACATGGTTGCTGGCGATGTTATGGTAATCTATTCTGGTATTGAAGGCGAAACAGCTGGTTCTTATTCTTATACTCAAGATCGCGCTGCTTTCGTTGATGAATTGATGAATTATGTCAAGGGCGATCCAATCTATGATTATGTAACATATGAAAAAGAGGAATATCCTCGTGTAGCTATCGACTTGCTTCCATTCTTTAGTTTATGGGATGGCACAACAGAATTGACTGGTGCTATCGAAGAATTGAACTACAATTTGGAAGACGATGCAATTACTGAATTGGTTGTTGTATTGGCTACAGGTTATGAACTTGAATCAGGACATGACTATATCTTGAAATTTGACAATGGTGAAACAGATCCTGCAACACAACAAGTCGCTGAAATCGCAGTTGATATCGACGACGAAGCTCCAGTCATCACCTTCATTACTGATGATACAGTTTCAATCGTTGCTGGAGAAGGTTGGGACTCTGAATTGTGGCCAGTTCTTAGAGCTACTGATGACCGTGATGGTCTTGTCACTGACCGTATTTATGTCAAATCCGGAGACGGAACTGTTGACATGAACGCAGTTGGAGATCATATCGTCACTTTGACAGTATTTGACGAATGGGGTAACGAATCAACAGCGGCTTTCACCATTACAGTTACAGAACCTGCTACTGGTTGTGGTGCTGCTAGTGCTAGCATCGCTGGTATCGGATTCTTAGGAATCATTGTATTCTTCGCAAGAAGAAAAGAATGGTTCTAGGGTGAAAGGAGGAATATGATAATGAAAAAAGTATTAGCAGTATTTCTATCAGTTTTCGCACTTTTCGCTTTGGTAAGTTGTACTGAGGAATTACCTACAAACATTATTGACTTCAGCGAAAGTCAAGAAAAAGTAACAACAATCACAGTATGGATGGATGACTCTGAAGGCTTGTTCATGGAACAATTGATTCCAGCGTTCAACGCAGTATATCCTAACATCGAAGTTCAATTCCAACACATGGGTGCATTGGACTCTCGTGACAGACTGAAAACATATGGTATTTCAGGAAACGGTGCAGATGTGTTTATGTTCCCACATGACCACTTATCACTTGCTATCTTGGAAGACTTAGTATATGAGTTACCAGCTGATTTGTATGACGAATTAGATGGTAAAATTCTAGATGTTGCATTGGATATCGCAACAGCTGGAACTAGAGATGAAGCAACTCCTACACTTTATGCGGTTCCGATTTCCATCGAATCAATCTTTATTATGTATAATAAGACATTGATTTCTGATGCAGAAGTCGCAGCTTTGGAAACTTGGCAAGATGTTATCGCTTATTCGGCTACATTCGCAGCTGCCAATGAAGGAAAACAATTGTTGACCACAAACTCTCATTGGGCTGATAACTATTACTTGGAAGCGTTCTATTCTGCATTCGGTTGGAGACCTCATGGCGCTGACGGTACAGACGGTACTCAAGTTGGATTCGAATCTACAAACTTGACCAACGCTTTAGAATGGTTGTATAACGATCTAAGACCAGTTGTAACTGGAGAAGATTCTTACAACTCAGTTGGTACATCCGCATTTGAACAAGGACAAGCAGCGATGATTATCACTGGTCCATGGTCAATTACGACATTCGAAGAAAAATTGGGTGAAGAAAATCTTGGAGCAACAACACTGCCTCAATTCGCAGAAGATACTCCTGGAGTTGTCGACCAAGTCAGAACATTTGCTGGTTCTCAAATGGTAGCTGTATATAAATATTCACAAAATAAAGATGCAGCTATTAAATTCGTAGAATTCTTAGCAACTGAAGAAGCACAACAAATTCTTTATACAACTTCAAATGACTGTCCTGCATTGCAAGATTTGTCTAACATCGAAGGTATCTCTACAGATAAATACATGCAAGTTATGATTTCACAATTGCAAACTTCAATTCCAATGCCTACAATTGCAGAAGTAACCTATTATTGGGCTGCTGCACAGACAATGGTAGTAAATATCTGGGATAGCGGTGCTGATATCGAAACAGAACAAATTAAAGCGGAAGCTTCTTATGCTGCTTCCAAAGCATTAGGATCCTAGTCAACACTTAGATAATTGAGATTGGCCTTCTGATTGGAAGATTAGAAGGCCATCTTTTCTAAGTATTATTTGTAACACGGGAGAGTAAATATGAAAAAAAATGGAAAACATATTTTGAAAGCTATCGCTTCCGCCATCCTTCCTGGTTCCGGACAATTATTCAATAAACAAGTATTGAAAGCTCTGTTTTTCTTTGCTTTCTTCCTTGGCTTCATGGCAATTGAACTTGGTACGAGTCATTACTTCGAAACGGTGGACCCTTATGACAAACTAACCTCTGAAACAGGACCTTTGTTCACGGACAACTTTTCTGATTCTTTTTATCGAACTTATTTGTTCGATAATTTGAGTGGAGATGAGAGTTTTCCGGAGTTTGAAGATTATTATAACAATGGATTCTATCCAGAAGGCAGCAATACACCCGTCAGTCAAGACGGTTTATCCATGGAGGAATTATTGTATTTTGTCGGAGAGCAAATCAAAGAAGCTTCTACAGCGAGATATTTCGTTTTGGGAGATGATTTGATTACTTCAGCATCGACAGCTGTGACATCAAACACAGGAGAGTTGAAGGCTACCGATTTGATCATCGGTACCGATGATACGGCTATTGACGCCATGGGATTCCTTGATGTTGTATATGGGGCAACCATTTATATGCAAAATGATGTGGAATACTACCGCATTATTACCGGTAGCGACGCTACCAGAGAAGTATATTACCAAAATGTCAATGATGCGACTGACATCCTCTATGAGGATGATGTTGTTGATTTTACAGAATATAAGAGAACGACTTCATTGTATTATGATAATACCAATGGAAAAGTGTTTATAAAATCGACAATCAGCGATTCCGTTCTTGGATCATCTGATTATCGCTATACAAATGTTCTTGACAGTTCTGATTATTATGACGCAACAGATGAAGCAAATTGGGATTATTTCAATTCTTTGTTGACACTGGATATTAAGGGTGATTTGGTATTTTCAAGCGATGATGTATTTTATGTAAGATATATACCTGAGTTATCATACGAAATGGTGCATGGATATAACGGAACGGCTTTTACTGATTACTTCCGTAATTTCATCACGATGCGCTATTTTGCCAGCGAAACAAACTTTGATGCAGGAATGTACAATAGGATGTTAATTGAGGTATATTTCTCAATCCATCCGGAATTGCGTACAACTTTCGAAACACAGTATTACAATTTCTTTTATGACAAAGCTGGTAGCTTTACTAGAGGTGTCTGGTCTTTGATCACTTTGGGTACTGCTGAAAAAGTGGTATACAACTATAAGAGTTTGCATGATCCATTGAAATCAGTCGCATTCTCATCGGGAGGAATCTCTTATGGTGCCGTTGATGGTATTTTAGATGAAACCCCACTTATGGGGCATGTATCCTCATATTTATTGATTCAAGGTTTGATTTTCACCATATTATTGGCATATTTCTTTATGGCCTATGTATGGAATATTAGAGATGCATATAAAACAAGTTTGAAATTTGCGGATACGAAACAGCGCGTTTCGGACAAACAGTGGTTCAAAGAAATATTCACACATGGTTTTGAGTATTTCATGATGTTCCCTGCTATCTTCGTTATTTCGTTTATTGCCGTTATGCCTATTCTTTTTGGTTTCCTAATCGCATTTACAAGCTTCTCCGGGTATGACTCGGACACCGGTTTGTTTACTTGGGTAGGATTCCAAAACTTTACACGTATTTTCAGTTTTGGTGAGGGTATTCCGTTCGCTGAAACCTTCTGGAGCGTTTTGTATTGGACAGTCATCTGGACCATAGCGTCCACTGTAACAGTATTCTTTGGTGGTTTGTTCTTGGCCGTTGTCATCAATTCAGATCGTGTTCCATTCAAGAAATTTTGGAGAACATTCCTGATTCTGCCTTGGGCAGTTCCAGCTTTGATCTCTCAGATGGCGTTCTCTGTCATCTTCTCAGAAAGAGGGGTTGTGAATTCCATCTTTAGCAATATTGGTCTGTATGATGTGTTTGAAAAATGGGGTATCCTAGGTCAAACATTCAATGCAGACACAATGAGTGCAATTCAACAGATTTTCTATTTGGGTAATTCCAATATTCAATGGTTCACGAATGCAAACAATTTCTGGTTTGTTCGTATTGCCCTGATTGTAATCAATATTTGGTTAGGCGCGCCATACTTTATGGCATTGATGACTTCCATCATGACCTCTATCGACAAAACATTATATGAGGCAGCGGATATTGATGGTGCGAACAAAGGACAGAAGTTCCGATTTATCACGTTCCCACTCGTTATGTATTCGACAGCTCCAATCTTGGTTATGACATTCTCAGGAAACTTCAATAACTTCGGGGTCATCTACTTCATCACCCAAGGAGGTACGGGCCGTGGCGATATTGATACGGCATTTGCCGGTAAAACAGATATTTTGATCTCTTGGATGTATACTTTGACCGTTGAGAAGAAAGTCTATAACATGGCTTCGGTATTCTCAATATTAATCTTCATTTTGCTCGGTACGGTAGGAGCTTGGAACTTCTCCAAAACCAGAGCGTTTAAGGAGGATTAATTATGGCTATTTATATTATCGTAGCGGTATTGGCGTTCATAGTCAGCATTGTCTGGACAAATATCGATATTATTGTAGAAATCAATGAATTAAAAGGATATAACAGATATGATGGCGGATTATCGCTCTACATTCCTGTAAGGGGAGTAATGGATGCGATGAAGAAAGAGACAAAGTCTCACATATTTGATGATTCCTTTCACGCTTTGGTTGGAATTCGAATGGTTATTTCAATATTTATCAAGCATTTCTTAACTTTACTGTTAGTTGTCTTGGCCGCAATTCCAATCATCTATTTTTCCGGTGTGTCTTCTGAATTCCGGTTGATATTCACCATCTTTGCGGTGATCGTGTTATGGTTGACGCATATCGGCATTGCCGGTGAGGTCTACTATAAAAAAGGGTACAGCAAGCTTGCAGGGAACTTTATTGGGGTGATTCCGGTTTATGGATTGATTCAAGCCTTCAAACTGAAAGCCAGAAAACAGGTGTTCAAAGGATCTTTCCGCTCGATTATCGGAGTCAAGGAAATCTTTATGAAATTACTCACATTTGGATTCTTGACACTCGCTGCGTTTATTGTAGCATTCCCTGTTGTGTATCTGATTGGTAGTTCCTTTACCAATACGACCACATTGCCGACATTATTATGGCCGACAAGTGACCTGTTTACACTGCAAAACTATTCCGATTTGTTTAAGGACACTCAGTTCCTGGTATGGTACAAGAACACCTTTATCATCGCTTTGTTGTCGATGTTACTCGGTATTATATTTGTAACTGGAGCCGGATACGTGTTTGCTCGTTTCCGCTTCAAAGGAAAAAAAGCCGGTTTGATGACCATATTGGTATTGCAAATGTTCCCATCATTCATGGGATTGATTGCGATGTTCACCTTGTTCCAAGTGTTTGGTTTACTTGGTAAACCGACCTGGTTGGTTATTCTATATGTCGGTGGTAGTATCCCTGGAAACATGTGGTTGATTAAAGGGTATTTGTCACAAATTCCGAAGGATTTGGACGAATCCGCAATGTTGGACGGTGCCAGCAAGTTCCAGATTTTCTTCAAAATCATCTTGCCATTGTCTGTTCCGATTTTGTCCTTCGTTTCCGTAGGATTGTTCATGGCTCCTTGGATGGATTACATGTTGCCGAAGTATTTGCTTGACGTTCAGTTGGCGGGTACGACGGATCCGGATGCCGTTCAAAAGCAATGGACGATTGCAGTCGGTCTGTTCTCGATGATTCAGAACCCTCAGACTTCTAGCTACACGATGTTTGCATCTGGGGCGTTGATTGTTGCAGTACCGATCACAATCCTTTATATGATCTTCCAACGTTACCTGATCGAAGGTATCGCTGCAGGAGCTACAAAGGGATAATTAAAGACTCAAAGAGCGGATTTTTCCGCTCTTTTTTCTTGGCTTGGAACTGGTCGTATTTTTCGATAGAGAAAGATGCATGTTTATGGTATAATTTTATCAAGGAGATGAGCGTATGTATCCATGGCTATTACCGGACGTATTTGAATATACATTTCCAATGTATGATATTATGATCATGATTGGTATCTTTGTGATGTTGGCTTATGTCGCCAAACGGTTGGAGACAAAAGACGGCTACACAAGAAAACAAACCAATAAATTGTTATTATTACTGATAATCAGTTTGGGTGTTGCATTGTTTTCCTCTTGGTTGGTGGATGGAATTTTTCACACCATTAAAGAAGGAGAATTGACATTTGGAACCATTACTTTTATCGGCGGATTGGCCGGTGGGGTTTTGGCATATTTGATTTTCCTAAAGTATTTTTATACCGAAGAGAATAAAGATGTCAAAAAAATTATGAATACCATTATCACTGGCGTAGTTATTGCTCATGCATTCGGACGCATCGGTTGTTTGATGGCAGGTTGTTGCTACGGAATTCCTACAGATTCTTTCTTGGGTGTCGTATTTCCTCATGGTGATGCCGCAGAAGCTTTTCCAGGCATCGCGATCTTCCCGACACAATTATTTGAATCGTTGTTTTTATTCTTGTTATTTGCATTATTGAATTTCGTCAAGAAATTTAAGAATATCGAAGTAGAAATCTACTTGATTGGTTATGGAGTCTGGAGATTTCTGATTGAATTCATTCGCGGTGATGATCGCGGGGAATTGTTCGGTTTCTTTTCAACACAATACAATACATTCCCGACACCATCACAATATCTGAGTCTGCTAATGATTATTGCGGGTGTTGTCATGTTAATACGTAGAAAAAAACGGTTGAATGAGACTGTTATGGAGCAGGTCAACTAATGTATGCTCTGATCACGGGCGCAAGTTCAGGTATAGGCTTGGAATTGGCAAAGCAGATTGCCAAAGATGGGCATGATTTGGTCCTGGTTGCGAGAAATGTCGATACATTAAATCAAGTCAAAGAAGAGTTGAAACAATTCGGTTGCAATGTTCTAGTGAAACCATACGATCTTTCTGATATCAATCAGTGTCATGCGTTGTTTGATGAAGTGAAACAGTTGGATCTGGGATTGTGGGTCAACAATGCCGGATATGGAAATCTTGGATTGTTTACGGACACAGCTGAGGATTTGGAATTGAATATGATCAACTTAAATATAAAAGCGGTTCATGTTCTGACGAAATTGTTTGTCAAACAATTTGAACAGGGGATCGTTGTCAATGTCAGTTCGTTGGCGGCATTTTTGCCGACACCAACATTTGCGACCTATGCGGCAACGAAATCCTATGTTTATAACTTATCTCGAGCAATCAATTATGAAATGAAGCGAGAACACCGAAATCTGCGAGTGTTGACGGTTGCACCTGGACCTGTGAAAACGAAGTTCAATGTACGGGCAAACGCAAATATCAATCGAGGAATGGACAGTGCAAAATGCGCTGAGTTGATTTACAAAGGAATCAAACGTCACAAAGAATTTATCATTCCGGGATTTTCGATGAAATTAGTATATTTTCTGACCAAATTCATTCCTGTGAAGTGGTTGTTAAAGGCATCATACCGAATACAAACCAATAAGTAACTTCAAAAACGAATACTACCCCAGCGAGTCTATGACTCGCCTAAAGCACGTGGAGGAAATATGAAACAAATACTACAATTCTTGGAATCGAATCCAACCATGAAACGCGTTTTGAAAGCGATTGATTCCAACAATTCTGTCTATCTGAATAATACCAACGAAGACAACGCTTTACTGGTTTTGATGGAACATTTTAATCAATCCGAGGAAACGCTTTTTTTGGTAACGCCGAATCTCTATAAAGCGCAATTGTTGTATGATAAATTGTGCCAGGTTTTTCCCAAAGATTCGGTTTGCTTCTTTCCCCAGGATGAGTTTGTGACGAATGAGTTATTGGTCTCATCGATGGAATTCCGTGTTGAGAGGATCAACACCATCAAACGATTGTTGGACAATCCAAAAAGAATTGTTGTTGCCAATTTGTATGGAATACTTAAACCTGAATTACCGCTTCATCAATGGAAGGACTCGCTACTACCTATTGAGGTCAATAAAGATGTACCGATCAAACACTTGGCAAGAAAGTTGATTGATTACGGATACAAGAAAGAATATACGGTTGAAAAGATTGGTGATTTTTCCATTCGAGGAGGAATTGTCGACATTTATCCACTAGGTTCGAAAAATCCGTATCGATTGGATTATTTCGGAGACACAATAGATGTAATAAAGGAATTCGATGTAGATACTCAAAAATCCATCCAGAAAACAAAGAAAATAGAACTTCTACCGATGGTGGAATTTTTCTATGATGATGATCAATACAAAATCATAGATGAGATTGTTCAAACTAAAATACAGCAGGGTGATTTTACTAACGATACACTTCAAATGTTGCGTCAAGATTTGGACCACCTAAAAAATCATGATGAATTGGATCGTTTGATTCGATATTTACCATTTATTACAGATCGTCATTATACAGTTCTTGACCTTACGGAGCAAAAACACATATTTCTATTCGATTATCATAGAATTATGGATCAGAACGGAATTTTGATTGAGGAAATTAAAGATTGGTATATGACTTCAGGAGATTATCCGAAAGTCGATTTCAGCATGCTCTATGATTTCAATGAAATCCTTTTACACAAAACTGTAATGGTTGATTATTTGGAATATAATTATAAAACCAATGGAAGCCCTGTGATTCCGATTTTCGGAAAGGAAGTCATCACTTATAGTCAAAATATGGATTTGTTGTACCGAGATTTGGATCAATACAATGGCAAGAAGACAATCGTCATCGCCTTTTTGTCCGCTGGATCAAAGTCAAAATTCTCAGCCGTTTTGGATGGCAAGAATATTCCTTATGTTGCATTGAAATCAACGGATGAAATTCAAAAAAACGCAATCAATTTGATTCGTTCTGAACAAGTGTTTGATTTTTATTCGGATAGTTTTGAAATCAATTTGATCACAGAAGAGGCAATTACGAAAAAACACATCTCTAGAAAACGCGGAGATTATGTCTCTGTTTATCGAAAATCACAACGTCTGAATGATATCAGCGATTTGGAAAAAGGGGATTACGTTGTCCATTATGATTATGGTATTGGACGCTTCTTGGAAATCAAAACGATGACCTTTGGTGAAGTCACAAATGATTACATCCATATTGAGTATCGCGGCGGAGACAAATTATATGTATCTTTGGATGCAATTGATCAAGTTCACAAATATTCCGGAAACGAAGGTTTTACACCGAAATTGTCAAAACTGGGGGGGACGGATTGGGCGAAAACCAAAAAACGGGTTCGGGAACAGGTTCACGAGATTGCAGATCAGTTGATTCGATTATATGCAGAGAGGGAACATGCAGCGGGGTTTGTATACGAAGAATATCCTCGTCTAGAGGCGGATTTTCAAGATACATTTCCATATCTTGAGACACCCGATCAATCGAAAACGATTCAAGAAATCTATAGTGACATGTCCAAGAAAACGCCAATGGATCGGTTGATCTGCGGAGATGTTGGATTTGGAAAGACAGAAGTTGCGATGAGAGCTGCGTTCCGAGCCGTTCTAAACGGAAAACAAGTCGCGTACCTAGCTCCGACTACAGTTTTATCGAAACAGCATTACAGCACGTTCTCAGAACGAATGGAAGACTTCGGAGTAAATGTGGCATTGCTTAACCGGTTTGTCACAAAAAGCCGACAAAAAGCGATTTTGAAAGGTTTGATCGAAGGTACGATTGATATTTTAATTGGCACTCACAGAATTCTTAGTAATGATATTCACTTCAAAAACCTAGGATTGTTGGTAATCGATGAAGAACAACGATTTGGAGTACTTCATAAGGAAAGAATCAAAGAGATGAAAGTCAATATAGATGTATTGTCATTATCTGCAACGCCAATCCCTAGAACTCTGCATATGGCGATTATGGGTGTGAAAAATATGTCTTTATTGGAAACCGCTCCAGAAAATAGATATCCGATTCAAACCTACGTAATGGAGAGAAACGATATTATTGTGAAAGATGCAATTGAGCGTGAACTTGCACGCAATGGGCAGGTGTTTTACCTATACAATCGAGTGGACGATATTGATTTTATTGCAGATAAACTACAGAGCTTGATTCCGGAAGCGAGAATTGATATCGCTCATGGAAAAATGCATAAACTTGATTTGGAAAATGTGGTTGACAATTTCGTAAATAAAGAGTTAGATGTATTGATTTCAACTACGATTATTGAAACAGGAATCGACATTCCGAACGCAAATACATTGATCATTCATGATGCGGACATGCTTGGGTTGTCACAATTGTATCAGATACGGGGACGGGTAGGTAGAAGTGATAAAATTGCATACGCATATTTAATGTACAAAAGAAATAAAATATTAACTGAAGAAGCAGAGAAGAGATTAAAAGTCATCAAAGAATTTACTGAATTAGGTTCAGGATTTAAGATTGCAGTTAGAGATCTTTCCATTCGCGGAGCTGGAGATGTTCTCGGTAGAGAACAATCAGGATTTATTGATTCGGTTGGAATTGATATGTATATGAAGATATTGGAAGAAGAAATCTCCAAAGCCAAAGACACCACGGAAGAAAAGCCGTTTAAAAGAGGAGTCAAAGCCCAAGTTTCGAAATTTATTGATGAGAGCTATATCGAAGATGATTATGTCAAAATCGAAATGCACAAACGCATTAAGAACGTCACATCATTGGAAGAAACCTATGGATTGTTAGATGAACTAAGAGATCGCTTTGGAACTTATGACATTCAACTGGAAATCTATATTTATGAAAAACTATTTGAGTACTTAACGGAAGCAATGAATGTTGAAAAGATAATTGAAAACAAAACAAACATCACCCTTGTGTTATCTATTGAAGGATCGAAAGATGTAGCTGGTGATAGATTGTTCCAGTCGGGATTGGAAATATCAAGATACATTCGATTTGCTTACAAGCGTGATCGGATACATATTATTTTGGACACGCTAAAACTGGATCGTCATTGGTTATTCACGATGGTCGACTTCCTTCAGCAAGTTGTCTCACTAAGAAAATAGCAAATTTACCATATGACACCCCTAATTCTCAATTAGAGGTGTTTTTTCTTTAATTCAGTACCTAAGAGCCACTTGAAAATAAAACACTTTTTCAAGGCCTTTTTCGTCATATTTCATTGTTTTTTCTTATAT
>JAFGQH010000041.1 GCA_016935815.1 Bacilli bacterium
TCAAATATCCACTTATTTTCCCATTTTGAATGTTTTTTCTAATTGTAACACATTTGTGTTACTTTTACAATATGATTCTATAAAAAGAAGAAGTGCATCTATTTTTTTTCAACTCCCTTTGATAAAAAGAAAACAGGGTAAAATACATCCCCGTTTTCAGCTATATTCAATTGTCGTGTTCATTCGTTAGTTGATTTGATGATTCAATTTCAATTGGTCGTATATTTCATCCCAATAGATTCCAAAGATCCTGTGATCTGCAAGTGCATCCATATAATCTTTCAATAGATTCACATCATGTATTTCCATGATCACAGTTCCACCACTCATATCCGAGTAGAAATGAAATCCTGTTTCCTGGAATATCTTCGCAGGAAAAATGGAAGTGAATGGATTTCGTAATCCAGTCTTCCGGTAAATCGTTTTGGCGCTTCCTGTGTTGACACAGTCCACAACCTCCAATACTCCTGTAAAATCATAGAGTCTCGCCGCAGCTCTTGCAATCGTAGTATCCATCGATGTTGTCCCCCTTGGTATTTTAGTGTCCCCTCTAAAATATTGCTACTGCTCTATTTTCTGACTTTATTATAATGAATCACAACATTCAAAAACAGCGCAGATATGTCCTATTTTTTTATTCATATTATAAAACAGCCAGATTTGGCGGTTAGAATAGGAGATATTTTTTTTATATTATGTGTTTCATCGATTTTCTTTCTAACGATTGTGTCAATTGTGACAGATATGACTATAAAATCGTATGATTTCTCACTAGAAAGATCATTTTTGATAAACTCGATTGCAAAAGATGGGCATTTTTATGAATTCAATCGATTAATTGATATTATATTTCATCTGAATTATTGTATAATATTAGTAACAATGTCATTCAGGAGACATACAACATGAACATCTTTACACAGTACAAAGGACTGTCTCGATCCGTCTATATCATTTTCATTGGACGGATGATCACAACCATGGGTGCTTTTATATGGCCGATGCTGACAATGATCATGTCAATTAAACTGGGATACGATGAAACCGATATCGCCATCATCTTCATGATTGTGACGATTCTATTTTTGCCTGCAACGATTTTAGCTGGCAAAATCGCCGATAAATTCAATAAGAAACTGATCATAGCTGTCTTTGATGTAATTTCAGTCTGCTTCTTTTTTGTAAATGCTTTTATCGAACCTGGAAATCTGATGTTGATATTCTTTGTCATTGCTGGACTATTCGCCACGATGGAAGGACCGGCTTATGAAGCCTTGGTTATGGAAGCGACGCTTCCTAAAGAACGGACGAAAGTCTATTCTCTGACTTATTTAGGACATAATGTCGGCTTTATGATTGGCGCTGCATTATCTGGATTCCTGATTGCAAACCATTTAAGTCTCGCTTTCATTTTGGATGGTGTGACAACATTGACTTCTACTTTCCTGATCGTTTTATTGGTCAAAACATATCGTCCAGAAGAGATTGTGGAAATGGAACGAAACGAATACGAAGAGAAAGCAGACGACACTCATAGTACTATAAAAGTATTGAAAACCAGAAAATCGATTATCGTTCAAATCGGTATCATGATGATTACAGCTTTCATTTATGATCAATGGACCTTTGTTTTACCACTCAACATGGCAGACATCTTCGGCGATATCAGAGGTCCAGAAATCTATGGACTGGTCGCCAGCGCCAATGGTCTGGTAGTAATCCTATTTACACCGATATTGACTCTGGTCATGAAGAAAGTCTTCGAGTTGAAAAAAATCCTTCTTGGAACCATTCTGTACTCGTTATCCTTCCTACTTTTGATCAATGCGACAAATTGGCCGATCTTTTTCGTCTTCATCTTCTTGTTCACAATCGGCGAGATCGCAAACTCAACTGCCATGGGTCCTTTCTACTCCAGAAGAATTCCTAGCAGCCATAGAGGCCGTGTCAACTCCTATATGAATATCGGGGCGATGATCGGGACAATTTTAGGAAAACTTCTCATCGGTTACTTGATTGAAAACTTCGGTTTCAATCAAGCCTACACTACAATCGGGGTATTCGGAGTCGTCGCAACAATCATCACATTATTCAATTTGCGACTCGATAAACGCACTTTTCCGAAGTTATATGAATCGACCGATTGAAACTAATCGAACATTTGATATAATATTTCTTAGGGGGAACGCCTATGGACAGTTGGTTTGAAGAATTATTCGAGATCGTCAAGAAACAAACGGAAACCATCAAGATGGATCGGCTTTTGCCAAAAGTCTATTTGGAATTCGATGTTTTGGTTCGCAAAAACAATCTTGGCGAACTTAGAAATATACATCGCTTCCTAAAAGAGGAGCATCCGATCCATACCGAGGATTCGGAATATAACATCAAAAAGGAACAAGAATGTCTTAAGGAAGTGTTGTACCGAACGGTATTGCTGGATGACTATTCCACTCTAGACGAAGATCTCGATGAGATCCTGGAGTCGGGAGACGGAAATCTTATGGAAGAATTCCTCGCTCAGTGGCAGGACATGCACGTTATCTACGATTATGTGCTTGCTTACTTTGAATCTGGTATGTCCGGTAAGGCCAAAGACCCGGAACCAGAACCAATCATTGAATCCGAAGAACACATGTCCTTACAAGATTTGTTGAAGGAATTGGATGAAGAACCAGAAGCCACTCCTGAACCTGAGGAGATAATCCAACCATCTCAAGAAGTTCCTTTGGAAGAACCAAAACCTAAAAAAGCCAAAAAACCAAAACCAACCGAACCAAAAGATACCACATTTGAAGAAGATTTCCTATCAACTGGTGAAACCGTAAAAGAACCGATTCCAGTACCAAAACAAGAGCCAGAGCCCGTTAAGAAATCACTTTTCAAGAAAATCGTTGAACCGAAACCAGAACCAATCGAATCACAAGAATCTCCAATCGATACCGACTTCTTCGATTTCTTCGATATGGTGATGAAATCATACCCAAATACCATAAGCAAAGAGAAACTTCAAGAATTGCCAGACCCAAAACCGACTTTCATCCGTTTGTTCTTGGAACACATCGATTCCGAAGAACATTCTGCAGCGTTCTTTCATGAACTGATCGCTTTCTTTGACAAACTGGGATACTCCGATATGGCAGATTTCATTACAGATCATTCTAAAATGCTGGAGAAATGCGCAACCGTCAATATCGGATTGCTCCACAATGAGCATACCGATCAAATCAAGCAACTCTTGGATTCCATGCGTACCACATTATCTAAAAACCTTGTAAATACCAAACTAGAGATTACCTTATCTTTCTTCATCCAATCCCTGGGGGAAGAAGACAAGATCACCAGATCAATACGGCAATTGTCAGAAAAGATTTCTGTCAACGCACCATATCAGATTGAAACCCATGAAGCAACAGGAGCGATTGAGTTTTTCTTGAATCACATCCTCTTGAAACCAGGAAGAGATTTCAAGGCAGATAAACTCCCTCAACTCTATTGGTCGATCATCTTAGCCGCATCTCTTGGCATCTATGTCATTCGTAGAAATGCATCCGATTATCAGACCCTGATCGATTACATCCAAGTTGCCGGAATCCATTTATACAACCTACTCGAGGTGGAATCTTTGAAAGAGACCACTCGTCAATTGGCTTTGCATTATATCCGAACAATGCATAAGTGCGCATTATCCGGTCCACATTACGCAAGTTGGTGGACAAGACAGGTCGATGATCTGCTCGATGCCAAACTCAGTGCCATCTCCAAATTCAATGAGATTGACGCAGTATCATAAAAACAGGATGAGCCAAATCGGTTCATCCTTTTCTTTTCTTTTCTTTTCTTTTCTTTTTATTTAGTGTCCACTATATGGGGTTCACTATAAATCGCCTGTGTCTGTTTTATATTGTGACTGAATATACAATGGAATAGAGTTCGGACGTTATCGTCATTCCCCAGTACTCATAGGTAACATAAACGGTCAACGTCAGATCTTGAGATTCCGTTGAGGTGTATTGATATTGATACAATTCCACATCGGAACTCTTTGTGTCGATCACTGTATCAGTTCCATAAAGAGAAAGTTCAAAGTCCAAACGGATGAATTCAGCATCTTCTACCATGTGATATGGTACAAATGTAATATCGATTACTTCTGCACCAAGTTGAGTCTGGTCATCAAATGTGTAATTGGAATTCATCATATAGTAATGACTGACATAATCAATCATATCGTCAACATCATAGGATGAGCCAAAGTAGTGATCTGGAGAAATTCCGTCTTCAATCATATCTTGATTCTCATCCAACATCGCCATATAACTGGAGTAAGAAATGATCATATTATTTGGTAAAACCATATAATTGACCGCACAAGCACCACCGGAGGTCGATTGACCGATGACAGTGGCAAGCCCGTTGTCTTTTACCATCGAGGTAAAGAGGTTGGCTGCGCTGTATGTCATATTGGTTGTAAAGAGATAGAAATCATTCTCCACAGCTCTTTGTTCTGACGCTTGCAATCCTTGGGTATAGATTTCATTGGTCTTTGTGATCAGATAATTGAAATCCACTGGATCATTGGTCATGAAAGTCAGAAGTTCCAGAACGCTGACGAGGGATCCTCCCGGATTACAAGCAAGATCGATATAGATTGGTTTATCGACATCCAAATCCACGAGATTCGTTTCCAGATATCCCAAAGTATCCAATGTGAATTCATTGAGTTCTAAGATATAATACGTGTCATATTCCGTAAAAACAAACTCTTCTGTTCGTTCATAACAGGTATCGCTTAGATACACATCATAGAAATTCATCCATTTCGATCCGTCTGCCGGCGGAGTAAAATCTGCGAAATACGAATCATATCCGAGTTCAACAACAGACGTATGCAAATCATCGAGTCCATAGATGAATTCAACAATGATCTCATCCAAACGGGACAAACTGTTCGCTTCAAACAATCCCGCATCCGTCAACATATCTTTATAACTAACAACGTCCTTGTATTCTTTTAATCCATAGAAGTTGTCCATGAACAACGCCATGAAATTGGCGGTGTTTTGAATCAGATTGTCTACGACTCCCGGAGCCTCGTCTTGCGGATCCACGACCATGGTATCCAAACTATTGAAGTAATCAGTGATATACAAGGTGTCCGCATTCTGATACACATTCAAATAATCTCCGGTGAAGAACAGATTCGCTAAATAAAGCGGGAAGAAAAAGACTCCGTCTTCTTCAACAATAGGAATATCATATTCCTCTAGATGGATGGTCAAAGACAAATCTTCATCGCCTGAATAATCCGCGCTGACGACATCAAGACCGGAATCATGAGCGATATCGGCTCCCGTGTTGAATTCGCTCAGGAAATTCGCATCAGAAAGATAAATCGACTGATTGTCCGCATCAATTTCTAAAAGGTACTCGTAATTTCCGAAGAGAGTACCACTGTAATTGACATTATAGGTCAATTGGAAGGTATCGCGAATCTTAACTTCATAGAATAATAGCCCTTCATGCATCACATACAAGAATTCTTCGATATCGACATAAGGAATATCGACATTTCCTGTATAAGAGAATGTATTTAATGAAGCAATCGTGAAATCAAAATCTTCTGCATCATCGATGATTGTCAAAACGCCATCGTTTTGAACCTCTCCGGTTGTATCATTTGTAATTGGTTCATAGGTGATTTGACAAATATCCAAACTAGGATCCATATTACACATAATTGTGCTGTTACAACCAGTCATGAACAATACCAAGACCAGTCCAACCAATATCAATAATTTTTTCATATATCCTCCGCGCATTCGTTCATAAATGAGTATTTATAATATCAAATATATGGTATCATACTTTTTGACAGATATCTATACAATAAAAATATTATTCCATCAAACCGATTAAAAAAAACCGAACCATTTAAAGTGGTTCGGTTCGACTTTGCTAAAAGATATCAACAGTGTAGTGTTTTCGAAAATTCATAATTGATTAAATGCTTATCTTGTGTATTTAGATATGCATCTTCTTCATGCATCATCGCAACAATTTCACTTCGATTCAAATCTCCAAATAACGAGATAACAAAATCAATCGTTTCAATCTCAGCTTTTGTAAGCATTGTATTTTTAGGTAAATCAGATCCAAGAAAGCGAACTGCAATTCGGTCATCAAAAATCTCATCTTCTCTAAAAATTCCTTCCAAAAGGATTATTTTGTCATAAGCTTTTGGCAAGGCCCCCATTGAAGCCTTAAAGTAACATAATCCTGTTATTCCAACTTTGTTTTCCCGATAATATAGAAAATCGGAATACCATAGTAATTTCATCAACTTAACCACGTATAAATTCTCAATCTTCGATCCGAAGTAATTGATCATGTCTATGATTTTGTTTAGATTTAACGGAACATTTCCATGAAAATTACCATTTCCATATCCTTCATATTGTGCAAAAATTGACTGAATCAAGTACTGATTACCAGATTTAGCCATAATCTGACTGGTTTGTTTCATTATTTTGTGAAAGGATCTTTTTGATAATTCTTGCTTCTTTTCTAAGAGCAACTGATGAAAAAACATCGGATTATCTCTTACCTCTCTTAAAACGTTGTCATATGCTTTATCTTGTATTTGATGATTTTCATATCTTGTAACTGTTAGTTCGCCTAACCCTAAAATACGAGCAAAATCCTTCTGGCTTGCATCATACTGATTTCTGATATCAAGAATTTCATTTGACGTCAAAAGCCCTACCTTTTGCCGATAGGCATTTTTCATTCTTAAATCATTTGCTTTGATCTGTTCTTCGGAAATAATATATTCATCTGCATTCTTACAATATTCCTTCGCAGCAATATAGTGAATTGTCTCACCTTTGAATGTTGTTTCTTCTACATTATGAATCTCTTCCAATTCATGTTCTTCCATGCATAAAAGACACAGTTTAGCGTTATGATCATTGGCCCCCATGATACACACTCCTTTTCTGATTGTTACAAATATGGAAAGTTGCTATCTTCCAACGGTTCAGAAGAATAATGAAATGACATGACAAACACTTTTTCTCCGTGAATTGTCAACAATTCAACACGAATCTTGATATAGACGTAATCATCATATTTCATCGCAAATACATGCAGAAGCGATTTCTTTGGAAATCGAAGATCCTTAACAGAATATAAGTAGTGTGTAGGCTTTAGAGATTTGAGTTCTCTTTTTAAAGCAATCACTGGATCTTCGTCCGGAAAGAGATTGGCAACCGTGTATTGATTTGTATATCGAATATCTCTGTTATAATCTACGACACGATTTTCTTGGAATTGAATTTCCACTCTCTCATGTGCCAATGCATATTGTAATTTTGCGACAATCGCGACCACGTTTTGTTCATCCAAAACTGATTTTGATTCACTCACATTATACCACCTCAAACAGTTCAAGTCAAATATAATGGTATCATTTGATACCGTTTTCTATAGTATATCACATAAATGAATCAATGTAAATGAATAATAATTAAAAAAGGATAACCCATTTGTTATATGGATCATCCTAAGTATTCTTAATGATTGAGAAGTAATCGCAGTATCGCTCTGGCAGCTTCATTGACACCTTTGTTTTCTTTGCCAGGAATCCCAAGTCTGGTATAAAGTTCTCCGACTTTGACATTTTGATCAAAGAGAATACCAAACATTCTTTGGAGTATTATCTCGGTTTCTTGTTCCATTTGAATCGGACCAAAAGGATTCGCGAAGTAACTAGTCACAAGCCCCTCTTCGGATGTCGTTCCTTTGGCTTTCCGTTTTCCTTCTCTAAAGATAGCTAGTGCATCATTGGCGTTTTCAAAGAAGCACATCGAACCATTTGCATCTTCATAATTATTGGCGTAAAAAACATAATCAACCTTGTGTTCTCTGGAAATGAAATCATACGATGAGATCGGCAATATCACACGAGCGTTATGGCGTTCCGGATTCAGGAAAATCGCCCGATCAAGCTCTTTGTAAGCATACCCGGTTTCTAGATCGTCGAGCCTTGTGAAGGCTCCGATTTCGGTTCCCTTTGCGTAGATGCTATTCTTATTAATCAAGAATACTCCCATGTCGTCAAAGACCACATTCATCTCTTTGATCTTTTCATCAGCGATGAAACGGAGCGCTGCCAAGGTCTCTGATTTCCCCGCACCGGAATCTCCGATGATTACGATGTTCGTTTCTGAATCATCATTCAAAACAACATTTACCATCGCACCATGGATTGGTAACTTCTGATGACGGATCTCATAGATGTTGTGCAAGGTCAAAAGCATCTTCTTCATATATCCGAAGTAATCATTCTCCGGTAGTCTTGATACGTAACCGACGTAGATTTCATTCTCCTTGTCGAAATAATAGGTTTTATCTTGTTCTGTCTCATGGCTACCATAGACATAGATGAGATCCGGCTTCTTTTGTTCGCAATAATCCTCAAACGCAGGTTCAAACAAATTTGATAATGAGATTCCGTGATGAAGCAAAGTCCGATGGAAATACACATGAGCATAGAGTTCACCGACTTTGATCGGGAATAACAACCAATGGCGTTTTGTCAACTGAAGAGTTGGGATCGGATTGGTTTTGGTTTCTTGAAACAATCCACTTCTCGCATTCGATTTCGAATGCCCGATAAATGGAGTCCGGATCAATACCGCGTTGATGACATTGATCTCATTCAGATTTTCATATCCCTTAGGCAAATGATACTCGGCTGGTGAAACAATGAAACCTGCATTGAATCCACCAGGAGTTTGGCGGTAGATATTGATCGGTTTTCCTAAGAGTTTGCCTAACATACTACGGTAAAGACTCAAAACGTTCTTCCAAAACGTCGTAGTCGTTTCAATCAGGACTGAATTATCGGTATGGATGTCTGCGACTTGTCGCTGGATAATGCCATATCGTTCATATTTCCGCCAATAATCATAGAGACGCTCTGTCAACATCACAAGTTCATTTCGATAATTCCCATACTTGTGAAAATCCGCTTTTGATTCTACTGCTTCTTCAAATGGTAAAATCAATAACATCTTATAAAAATCGATCAGTTCTTCAACGATCGGTACCATCTTGACCAAACGCCATAGCGAACGATTGGAATTCTGATTGATTCCGGACATGAGCTTTACAAGCACTTGTCGGAACCCGACGCTTTCCAAGATTTCGATATTGGTTTTGCACAAGTTCGTACTGAGATTGATCAGAATCGAACTGTCATTGATATAAAATGGTTTGATAATAGACATGAATTTCACTCCAGTAAAAAATTATGATCGCGAGCGATCATCCCTTGATTTCATACGATTGACCGAGTAATCGGTTTTAGCCATTATTTCATATATCATATGTGAATACAATAGATATCTAGGAATTGCATCCATGTAAACGCTTTAATGAGACATTTAACGTAATACCCAAACGAAAACCCAATGCTTCAAAACAAGAACCCATTGGAAATGACAACTTTTTCAATAGAGTAGAACGTTTGGAAAACAGCTTCAGTGACGGAATCTCAGAAACCTTATGATTTCATCACATATCATCTGTTTTCCTGTGTTATAATAGAATTATCAAATAGGTACAACGGAGGAACCCATGTTTAAATTAGTGAAGTCCGCATTTTTGACCGAACGATTGGATATCAAGAACAATCATTTGAAACCTGCCAAATTCCAATTGAAACCGATTTTAAGAAGAAGCACCGGAAAAATCAATGATTCAACGTTTTTTACAACGTTGACTTTGGCAATCGAATCAACGGAAGCGAATCCTTTTCCGATCGATCTGCATGTCGATTTCAAAGGGATTTTCGAGTTCAAGGATATCGAGAATGAAGGTGAAATCACATTGTACTTGCAGAGAAAGGCAGTGGAACTGATGTATCCTTACCTAAGATCCATGGTGAGTAGTTTGACTGTCACTGCAATGCTTCCACCAATCATCCTACCCATTATCAATATCGTTGAGGTCTTCAAGAAAGCCAATCAAGAAACAGCTTATATCAACTGATAAAAAGTCTTCCGAACGGGAGACTTTTTTTTGACGTAACAATCAAATAAGCGCTCTATAACAGAGCGCTTTCGCTTTTTATCCATATCTCAATAGAATTCTTCGTATAATACGGTCACTGCCGCTTCATAATCCTTGTTGGAAACACCGATGATGATACTGATTTCGGTCGACGCTTGAGCAATAATCTTGATGTTGATCTTATTGCGGCCCAAGGTCGAGAAAATCTTGCCGGCAACACCTGGAATATGCGACATGCTGCGACCGACGATGGCAAGCAATGAAATATCATCTTCCAGAGATAGGTCGATGACACCATCGATCTCGCGAATCTCATTGATGAGATCGAAATACATCGCTTTGATCGATTCTGTTTTGGTAATCACAGAGAAACTGTCGATTCCGGTTGGAATGTGTTCGATATTGAGTTTATAACGGATGAATAGATTCAAGACGTCTTTCAGAACGATCGTGATCGGTTTTCCACTGCTTTTGGTGATATTGAAAGAAGTGAAGTTTTTTTGACCGGCGATACCGGTGATGATGCCATTTTGATCGTCAAACGATTTGGAGATCAAAGTACCGGAGTCTTCTGGATCATTGGTGTTCTTGATGCGAATCGGGATTTCCATTTTCTCCAATGGAATCACGGATTCCTGATGCAAAACATTCGCTCCTCGATAACTCATCTCGCGCAATTCGTTGTAGGTGATCCTTTCAATGCGTTTTGGGTTGGGAACGATCTTTGGATCTGCGGAATAGATACCGGAGACATCCGTCCAGTTCTCATACAAATCCGCATTGGCGGCTTTGGAAAGAATACTTCCGGATAAATCCGAACCTCCTCTTGAGAATAAACGGATCTTATCGTCAGGGGTCACAGCGTAATATCCCGGTACCACGATTCTCTCGTGTTCTTTCAGTACGGATTGAAGTCGTTTCGACGTGGTCTCATAATTGACGGTTCCGTCATAATTCAAGGAAATCAGTTCTGTGGCATCCACAAAATCATATTCCAGATACTCCGCAAGCAGTCTTGCCGTGTAATATTCACCTCTGGAAACAAGATAATCCTTCGGAATATCCTTGTTTAACTTTTTCTTCAAGAGATTCAGTTCAGCTTCGATATCAAACCCAAGTCCCAATTGATCCTTGATCGTTAAAAAACGATTTGATATTTGCTTGAGCAAATAGGAATAGTCGATTCCATATTCCAGATGAGCATACAACAAAAACAACAGATCCGTAACCTTCGCTTCGTGCTCTTTGTCTTTCCCCAAAGCGCTTGTGACGATGATCTTGCGATCAGAATCCTCTTTGATAATTGCTTTGATTTTTTGTAATTGGTCGCAGTTTGAAACCGAACTGCCACCAAACTTAGCGACTTTGATCATGGTTCATCAATCCCTTCATGATTTGGATGGCATTTGATGCCGCACCTTTTCGGATGTTATCAGCCACCACATACAGTAATAAAACATTGTCATAGTTTAAATCTTTGCGCAAACGTCCGACATAGACAAAGTCGGTTCCAGTCGCTTGAATCGAGGTTGGATAAACGAGGTCATCCGGATTGTCCAATAAAACCAAACCAACTTGCGCGGACAATACTTTACGTACCCGTGCAAGATCAATCGTCTCTTTGCAGGTGACGCGGATACTGACACCGTGGCTATATCGTACGGGAACTCTGACACAAGTTGCACTGATACGAAGTGTACTGTCATGGAGAATCTTCTTCGTTTCATCCATCATCTTATGCTCTTCTTTGGTATATCCATCTTCCAAGAATACATCAATTTGAGGAATCGCTGTTGCTTGGATATCATACGGGAAGAATCCTTTTGTTTTTCCTTCTAAATCGTGGATACCTTTGTATCCTGCTCCCGATACTGCTTGATAGGTATTGTATTCGATATCGGTTATGGTAAATGCCTGTTTCAAGGCAAATAACGGAATTACAGATTGAATCGTGGAACAATTCGGATTGGCGATAAGAGAAGCTCCAAAGGCATCTTCCAAATTGACTTCTGGAACCACCAAAGGGATGTTCGGATCCATTCGAAAAGCACTCGAATTATCGATCACGACTGCTCCTTCCTTAGTCGCCTGCAGGGCGACCACTTTGGAGACGGAACCTCCAGCGGAAAACAAGGCATAATCGATGCCTTTAAAGCAACCTGGAGTCACAGCTTCCACGTAATATTCTGTTTCTTGGAATCGGATGGCTTTTCCGACGGATCGTTCGGACGCGAACAACTTGAGTTGTTGAATCGGGATTTGATACTCCTCTAGGACTTTAAGGAAAGTCGATCCAACCAAACCGGTCGCTCCCACGATAGCGATATTATATGCTCTCATAAGCTCCTTCATCGATTCTGGCGAAGGCCTGAATCTCTTTGTCAACCAGCAACGATTCAAACGTCATCGATTCGGTTTTGAGGAACTTGCCGTTCTTCAAAACCAGGAAGCGATATTTGTTCAAATTCTTGTTGATGACGAAATTGTTCTTGTATTGCAGTCTTGCATGGTCTTGTTCCTTGATTTTCAAAAGATCATACACAACAGCTGAAGCGGTCGGATATCGACCTGCCCCTTGACCAATGAACGATTGCTTGTTGTGATATGCACCATACAACGTAACGATATTTTCTTCATAATTGATTTTGGTATAGAAATGATCCTGTGATACAATCACCGGCTCTAAGTGAACCATGATCTGATTGTTTTTCCACTCAGAAGTCGCAATGTACTTCATCGTCAATCCTTTGGATTTGACATATTCATAGAATTCTCTAGGTATCGTATCCAACCCGACTCGAATGATTTCTTCTTCTTTGATGTATTGTCCATAACTCATCATCGATAGAATATTGATCTTTCGCAATAAGTCAAAGCCTTCCAGATCGTCATTCGTTCCGGTTTCGATATACCCCAGATTTCTAGCTGCTTCCAATGCTTTGTCAAGATCGTAATCCTCCAAGAAGATTTTCGATAGGATGAAATTGGTGGAACCATTGATGATTCCCTCGATTTTATGGATGTGATTGATTTTAGCAATGGTCAGCAGCGGGTCGAGTACATTGATTGCTCCACCGACACTTGCTTCATAGCGAAGGATCACTCCGTTTTCATTTGCCAATTCCGTGAGTTCCTCAAAATAATCTGAGATCAAAGCCTTATTTGCCGTAACAACGTTTTTCTTTGCTTGCAAAGCTTGTTTTACGAAGGTATAGGCAATCCTCTTTCCACCGATCAATTCAATGACAGTGTCCAGTGTATCGTCTTCCAATATGGTGCTTATATGGTTCGCAACGATTACGTCGAGATTCTTAGTCTTTTCCTGATCCAGTTCCATGACGTATTTGACTTTAATATCCGGTACGTCTCGCAACAAGATATCATAGACACCCATTCCGACGACTCCAAGTCCTAATATGGCAACGTTCATCCGGACACCTCCAGCATCACACCAGAAGACACAGAAACTTCTGTCGCTTCGAAGAGTGATCTCAATTCATCGGTCCATTCCAATGAACCTTTATGAATCAGAAATTGCGTCGGACCAGAACCACTGACAAAAGAAACTGCATTCTGCTTCTTTGCGAATGTTTTCACTGCATCATATCCAATTAAGTATGGTGCACGATATTGTTCATGTAATTTATCTCTCAATAACACTTGTAATCGATTCAGGTCTCCAGTTGCGAAAGCATTTGGAAGATGAATGGTTCTGGATAGGTGATAAACTGCATCTTGCATGGATACCTGTTTTGGCAAGACTTTACGGAGTTCTTCCGTACTACCCACTGCTTCAGGGATCAATACTGTGAACTGAAGATCGGAAGACACCAAGAAACTGTCGTAGTAATATCCTTCCTCTGTCTTCACTACCGCAGTCAGTCCACCAAACATACAGGCAAAGACATTGTCAGGATGACCCTCCATCTCGCTGGCAAAAGCTGCACATTCCAATTGACTTTGTTTTAGTTGATTGAAATGGTTGGCTGCCAAAACTCCAGCGACAATCAAGCTCGCTGAACTTCCAAGGCCTCTAGAAATCGGCACTTGATTGGCAATCAAGGCAATTTTTAATGGTTTCGGTTGATTCACTCCACACGATTGACAGAAAGAGATATATGCTTGATACACAAGATTGTCTTTTGGATCCACTGAAAACCCGGAAAATGAGAATTTTCCAGCTTCTTCGAAGGTAAAGACATTATATAGATCGACTGCCATACCAATGGCATCGAAACCGACAGCCAGATTACTGGTTGTTGCCGGCGTGGTGATTTTGAGCATCGATTTCACCTACAATCTTTTGAACCAAATCAAATGCTTCTTGTTTGGTCACTGTCGTTTTTGCTGGATTTGATTCCAATAAATCCAACATCCTTTGGTCAATTTTTAGATTGGTATAGTATTGTAACTTCTTCATGTCGTTTTCTAAAGTTTCTTGCGAATCCAATTCCAAGGCTTCTAGCATGGAAGAACTGAATTTATATGGGTTCGCAGTCGAAACCAATAACATGAAATGGTCATCTTTGGTTTCTTCTTGGAATTTCTTTGCGACACATGCACAAACCGCAGTATGAGGATCAATGAGATAGTGGTCTTTATGGAACACTTCTTTGATCGTTTCCTTGGTCTCTTCTTCGGTTGCGTAATACGCTTGGAACAAGCCGTCCGGATTCAAGCCTTCCAATTCGATCAATTTGGTTTCTTTTAAGGTATCCATCAAGGTTTTGACTTGCTTGGAACCATAGAGATGGTACAAATAGCGTTCCAAATTGGATGATATCAATATATCCATGGATGGACTGATGGTTTTATACAATGTTCTGTTTGTATTGTATTGTTGGGTTTGAAAGACATCGGTCAAGACATTGTTCTTGTTCGATGCAATAATGAGTCGATTGATTGGTACGCCGAGTTGTTTTGCGATATAAGCGGAATAGATATTTCCAAAGTTTCCTGTCGGCACTGTAATATTGATTTTTTCTCCATAAGCAATCAAGCCTCTATCACAGAGTTCTGCATAAGAATACACATAATAGATGATTTGAGGGATGATGCGACCGATATTGATGGAGTTGGCAGAACTTAGCAAAATGTGCTTCGGATTCAAACTCTGGAACAAGTCTTTTGCCAGTTTTTGACAATCATCGAAATTGCCGTCCACTGCCAAGACATGGTGTCCCAATTCTTTATACTGATTCATCTGTAGTTCTTGGAACTCGCTGACTCCTTGATTTGGATACAACACGATAACAGTGGTATCATCTGCTCTTGAGAATCCCGATAAAGCCGCACTGCCCGTATCTCCACTGGTTGCGGTTAAGATGACGGTGTGTTTGACGATATTCGCTTTGGCTTTTGCGACTGCCATCAAATTCGGCAAAGTCGATAATGCCAAGTCTTTGAATGCAAAGGTTCTACCGTGATACAGAGTCAGATAGGCTTTGTGTTGAAATGGTACCAATCCGACGATTCGGTCTTGGAAGTTCGCTTCATTGTAACTGCATTCGACGATATCATGGATTTCTTCCAACGAAAACTCCGGCAACAACTCTTTCATAGTCAAAAACGCTATTTCGGAATAGGATTTTCCAACCAGCGTTTTTTGGAACCACTTAGGATTGATCTGGTCAAATACATATAACCCACCGTCAGGTGCCAGACCTCTTAGGATCGCTTCGGTTTCTGTTGTCAAGAGATTGCTTCTAGTGCTCTTTACCATGATACCCACCTTTATTTTGTATGATTATACCACCTTATAACTACATTATCAATAAAGATATAGTAAAAAAGGGCTCGGCTTAGCCAAACCCTTTTTTATTTCGTAACGATCACAGATGTATGTTTCAATAAATCAATAGGAGAAGAGAAGAAAGAATGATTTCTTTATGATGAGTGTTTCGTTACAGATTTTTGACAATCGGAACAATATCCGAAGAATTCCACACGATGTGCTGTGATATGAAATCCGGATTCTTCTTCCAATTTTTGCTCATATTCATGAAGTGGACAATGATAGATTGGGATGATCCTGTTGCAACTTTGACAGATCAAAAAATGATGATGGATATTGCGATTGTATTCGTAAAGTGCCTGTTTCTCATTTTCAATCTGTACACGGCTAACGATTTTTGTTTCGACCAGTTTATCCAAAGTACGATAAACAGTCGAAAGGTTGATTCTCAACTTCTTATGGATCAAACGATGATAGATTTCTTGAGCCGACAACAATTCTTCCGTTCCGGACAACAAATCAATGATATGAACACGGTACTTGGTGTTTTTCAAACCTGCATCCATGATTTTATCGATTAGGTTTTCTTTTCTCATGGTCACACCGCCTCTACTTTTTTAACGCGAATCAAATAACGTGTTCCCAAATAGGTGATGATATAGACAGCGAACCCAAAAATCACGATGACAGCTCCTGATGATAACATCGTATATGCGGAGATGAACAATCCAAAGATGGTGAACATCAAACCGAATAGTACTGCCAAGATCATTCTTAAGTGAAGTTTTCTAGTTAATAAAGATGCCGTTGCGGCAGGTATCGACAACAAAGCGATGACCAAGATGATTCCGACAACACGAATCAAGGCGACCACGGTGATCGCAATCAGAAACAACAAGATGTTTTCCATCAATTTGGTTCTTTTTCCGCGAATCGTTGTGAATTCCGGATCAAACAGGTGAGCACGCCAATCTTGGAAGAACACGACTATGACAATCAAAACGATCAAGGTTATGATTGCCATCAAAACCAGATTGAGCGTCGTTACAGACAAGATATTGCCAAACAGGTATGAAGTTACATCCGGCGGATATCCGGGGATAAGTCCGATGAACAGAATACCCAAACTCATACCCAATGACCAGAAGATTGCGATGATGACATCACTGACTCCAGTCATCCTGTTTTTGATCAGATTGGAACCAAGTGCAGCGGTTACTGCGAAGATGAACGCCCCGAGCAGAGGTTCGAATCCTAGCAGATACCCAAGCCCGACTCCTCCATAAGAAGTATGGGCGATACCGCCTGTCAACATCACTTGTTTTTTCTCTACTATGATGACACCGATGAGGCCCGCGACAAGTGACACCAAGACGCTTGTAATCAAAGCGTATTGAAGATATTGATACTTCAGGATATCTTGAATCATACTCGTGTCACCTCTCTTGATCTAGGTTCTCTATTCAAAACACCTACTGGCTTCAGGTAAGCGTATTTGTAAACTTCTTCGGGATCGCCTTCTGCCAGGATGTTGCGTTCCAAGAAAATCAATTTTCCGGCTTGTTTGGTGATATCTTTGACGTGATGGGTCACCATCACGATGGTCATCTCCCGACTTAATCGTTTGATCAGAGTATAAATCTGTTTTTGACTCTTGATATCGACCATTGCGGTCGGCTCATCCAATAACAGGATGTTAGGATTGAGCGCCAAAGCTCTGGCAATCAACAGTTTCTGGAATTCTCCACCTGACAGATCGCTGATCTGACGCTCTTTGATTTTCGATAGTCCGACTTTTTCCAGAACTGTATTCACTTCTTTGTGGTCCTCATCACTATAACGATAGAAAAAAGACTTCTTCAAAGGAATCTTGGCAGTCAATACCACTTCTTCCACAGTGATCGGAAACATCCGATTGAGTTCATTGGTTTGAGGAACATAACCGATTGACAAATTGGACTTCTTCAATGTAGTACCATTGTAGGTGATGGTTCCCTTATATTGTTTGGTCAATCCCAGTATCGTTTTCAACAAGGTGGACTTTCCACCACCATTGGCACCGATGATACCGATATATTCTCCTTCGTTGATAGTGAGATTCAAATCTCGCAAAGCTTCGATCTTACCATACTTTACACAAAGGTCATTGATTTGAATCAGATTGCTCATCGAAGGGCACCCCCGATATCCGTAGCCATTTGTAATATATTGGTCAGGTAATCACTTGCCAACGGATCCAAACTGACGGAATTGCCATCGATGGAATCCGCGAAGGCATCCACTTGAGAGGAATCGATTTCGATTTGATAGAACACTGTATGAATCTCCAATTGCGCTGCCATATCGATGACTTCATTCAGATGCGTAATCGTTGCTTCTTTGCCATCCTCTTCCAAAGCAACCATATTCAATCCATAATCATCCGCAAAATATCCATAAGATGGATGGAATACAATAAACGTATTCATCGTCACATCTGCGAATATCGCTTCAATCTGAGTATTGACCGCATCGAGTTCTGCAAGATACGCAGTCGCGTTTGTCTGATAAGTATCGGCATTTGTTGGATCCAAAGAAACCAGCTCATCGGCAATCTCTTGAACCATCACTTTCACTCTCTTGATGGACAACCAGATATGAGGATCCTTGCTTTCACCGAAATAACGGTCCTGGTAGGTCTGACTCACAACAGTTTCCAAATGCACGACATGGATTGTATCGATATCCGGAAGAATATTTCCGGACTCCGTTGGTACCCCGATCGTAAAATACACGGCTGCATTGGATAGTTCTGCCATGGTTTGTGCGTTCGGTTCATAATTCGCAGGACTATAGCCCGGTGGAATCAAGGTGATGATATCAACCAAGTCCCCAGCTACAGCTTCGACAAAAGCGGCTTGCGGAACAATACTAACCGCAACGATCATCTTATTATCTGACGTTGTTTGGTTGCAAGAAGACATGGAAACGGCGGTGAAAACCGCTAAAAAGATTAGGAGTAGTTTTTTCATTATAATACCTCAGTCATAGATGCGAATGGTTTGCATTTGCTATAATTTGATTATACAATAATTTTTCTCTCTTGACAAGTGAAATGAATGTAAAATCATAAAAAAATCACATTTCTCAGAATGTGATTTTGTATTCCTTATTTATTGGATGGTTTTCTCTTCCTTTTGACTCTGTAAAAACTCCTTTGAAAGTGGTGTCGCAGAATAAATCAGAGAGTGCATCAATACCGGGAACACCATGTATCCAACATGGAAAATCGTCCACAAATAGATCCAACCGATGCTGGCATTGTCACCGATCAAAACGTCATTTGAGATTTCCGCGAAAACATAACCAAGTCTGGTTCCACCCAAAATCACAAACGAGAAAATGATCATCGCCGTCGCGTTCAAGGTCTTGTTCTTCTTACTATTGAAGCGAATCAGAAATAATAATCCAAGTTCTACTGCGAAGGTCGGCATATAGAACAAGTAGGCATCCCTGACCATGATGATCACTAGTGCAGCTTCTACAAGCAAGTATACCATCATGCCTTTTTCCCAAGCGACTGTCTTCTTGGTGTTAAACACCATCAAAAACGCAAGTATCACCATGAATAAATGGGTGAACAAATAAATCCCGGCACGGAAGATATCTTCGTTCTGAGCATAAAAACTGTAATACGCCAGAACACTTGTTTCCAATACCACAAACAAGGTCAATAATCCGAGCAGGATATACACCATTGCACTTTTCTTTTCCAATAAGGATTGTTTAAAATCGATTTCTTTGTACATCGTATTCTCCTTTATTATATTGAAACGTCATTTCTGTTAGATTCATTATATTATGATTCTTCTTAAAAAACAAGATTATCACAGAAAACTCACAGCTTAAGAATACCGCAACCCATATCCATAAGGAAACATTGTCAAATCCGGATCGTAGGCGAAATCCACTGAAGTGATTCCGATTTGACCGTAAGATGCCGGCCAAGTATAGGACAACGTACCTGTGAAGTCATAATCCCCAAACAAGACATCGGAGATCCCATCTCCACCTTCCGATCCAGGCAACCAAGCCGCCACGAAACTATCAAAGGAATCCAAGTAATTCTCGAGCAATAACGGTCTTCCGCTGATCAAAATGCCGACGACATTTTTATCTGCAGCCTTGGCACTTTGGGCAACCTGCAAAGCAGCCGCATTCTCAGGTGATGCATTGCCTCCGGTCAAAGTCATGTTGGTGTTATCACCAACTCCTTCACTATATGGTAGTTCCGACAATACCACAACAACAGTATCCGCTGATTCCCAACTCGTTGCGAGCGATTCTCCAGATGCCGAGAGTATCCTCGTAAAACTGTCTTTTATACTCTCGCCAACACCGATATCGGCGCTGGTATTTCCCTGCCAATAAGTCGTCCAACCACCGCACATGTAGCCGATGTTATCAGCTCCAGGTCCGGTCAAGAAAATCGACCCGTCTTTTGCCAGAGGTAAACTATTATTTTCATTTTTTAGCAAGACAAGAGATTCTCTTACGGCTTGTCTTGCCAAATCCTTATGGTCTTGGTTGTATAAATAACTATCCGACAACCTCACATATGGATGGTCGAACAATCCTTGTTCATATTTGACTTTCAAGATACGTCCTACCGCATCATCGATGCGTGCAATGGGTATCAATTGGTCATTGACTGCTTCGACGATCAAATCGATCGCAGTAGCGAAATCATATGGTTCCATCAACATATCGACCCCGGCATTGATCGCTGAGACGATTTGATTCTTATAATCCCCACTCAACTGATGGATTCCGTTCCAATCACTGACGACAAAGCCTTCAAATCCCATTTCGTCTTTCAAAACATCCGAAACCCAATATCCAAACCCATGCATCTTGATGCCATTGATGGAGTTATAGGATACCATGATGGTATCCACACCAGCTTCTATCGCATCATAGTATGGCGCTAAAAAAAGAGCTCTCAGGTCCGATTCCGTTCCCATCGTATTGCCTTGGTCGATGCCATCTGTGGTTCCCCCATCGCCAAAGAAATGTTTGGCTGTTGCGGATACCCCATTCTCTTCAAAACCTAAAATAGCCGATTGTGTCAAATGTTCATGAATCTCAGGATTTTCACTATATCCTTCATAGGTTCTTCCCCAGCGAACGTCTTGAACAACAGACAATGCCGGAGCGAAAGTCCAGGTGATTCCGGTCGTCAACATCTCTTCTGCCGTCGCTTTGGAAATATCATAAACCAGATCCGCGTCATTCGCCATTCCCAAACCGATGTTATGAGGAAAAATCGTCGCTCCATAGAGATTGTTGTTTCCATGGACGGCGTCGATTCCATATAGAATTGGAATCCCCGCAGTCGAACTCAATGCGGCTGCTTGATAATCATAAACCATTTGGTACCAGGTGTCGGTATCGTCATCATAAGCGTTCGGATGAGATCCACCACCTGATAAAATCGAACCGATTCCCAAATCTTGGACTTGCTCGGGTGTGATCGCTGCCCGTTCAGCTTGCAACATCTGTGCCGCCTTTTGTTGCATGGTCATTTGACTCAATAAAGTCTCTATAAAATCCGATTCGGTCAATACTTCTGACGATGTCATCAAAGTACTTGTCAAAGTCGTCATGGAAGTATAATCCACTGTCGTATTTAACGTCGTTGTTTCTTCTAATGTTGTGGATGATTGTGTACAGCTTATCATTGCCATTGAAATGATAACCATAACTACCAATAGCAAATGTTTCTTCATCTTGTCCCTCTTTCTTTTACCCTATTCATTATATCATATCTCACTCTTTTCTAATTTGAAATAGGTCTATTTGGTCACATTCTTTTATGATTTCAACCTATTGATCGAAGCTTTTTTAATTAGTATACTAATTATAGAGGTATGAAATCCTTTTCATTGTATTTTGTGTTGACAATCCGTCCAAAAACAAATATAATCGAACTCGTAAAAAACTTCATCAGAACTTTAGAGGTAGCGATGCAGATCAGTAACAAGCGGAGTCGGCAGACAATGAAACTTGTGAAAGGCAACCATCGCCGAATGCATTGATTGGCAGATCAATCGCATGGGGTTACAGGGAATACCCGTAACACTCCTATCTTAGATAGAGGCGCTAAACGATGTATCCCTTGATATGTAAGCGTCTTGATGACGCTTTTTTTACGCAAAAAATATCAGGAGGAGAAACAAAATGAGAAAAGTATTACTTGGTTTTATGGCAGTGATGTCCCTGTTCTTCATGATTTCATGTTCGAACAACGACAACATGCCAGTTGATGAAGACACCTATGCGGCAATTGTAGACAGAGGCTACATTGTCGTGGGTATGGAATGTGCATATGCGCCGTTCAATTGGACGGTATCCGAAAGCAGTGCATTTGCAGGCGCTGTACCGATTGATGGTACCAGCAATTACGCCGACGGTTATGATGTCATGATCGCCCAAGAGATCGCCGATGGTCTTGGCGTGGATTTGGTGATCCGCGCTGTAACATGGGACGGATTGATTCCTTCCTTGGCTGAAACAGGTGAAATCGATTTGATCATAGCCGGTATGAGCCCTACTGCAGAACGCGCACAAACAGTCGCATTCTCAGATAGTTATTATCAATCGACACATGTTGTTGTCTTGCGTTCAGATTCTGAATTTGCATCCGCAACATCGATAGAAGACTTCTCAGGTGCTAGCGTTGTCGCTCAGTTGTCCACAATCTATGATGATCTCGTAGGTCAAATGACTGGCGCGACTCATGAAAACCCTTTGGAAGATGTCCCAACCATCATTACCGCAATCAATGCCGGAACCTATGACGCAACGATTTTGGAACTTCCAGTCGCAATCGCAGTCACACAGGCTAACCCGGAATTGACTTACATTGAATTCACCGAAGGAAACGGATTCGACGTCAGTTATGAAGATGCAGCGGTATCCGTAGCGCTTCGCCAAGCAGACACCACTTTATTAAGTGAAGTAAATGCAATCTTGGCAACCATTTCCACCGAAACAAGAGAATCATTGATGCTTGACGCGATCAGCCGTCAACCTTAATGATGAATAAGCTAGTCAAAACCATTCTGACCTTCGTTGTTGCTTTTGCGATCATTCTCACGATCGGGCAGAACGAAACCGTATTGGCGAGCACAATTGAAACAGACTCAACGGAGATTCTAGATGCGTATGACAACATCCGCTTCTACTCTTCTTACAATTACCAAACATTGACCGAGGATAGACTCAATCAACTGATTGTCGATTTCTATGTTCCCGCGAGCTATGGTGATGTCACAATCACTTGGGAACTGGATTCCACCTATCTTTCCTTGTCCAATCATTCGGAGATCATCTCCGTACAATCGACAACCGGTTTGGTCGACATAGAAGTCTATCCTGTCACCATTCTCCAAGTCCCAAGCATATTGCATGGCGACGAGACATTTGAGTTGGTCGGTCACTTCACATATTTGGATGAATCTGCCACGACGTCCTATTTTGGAACGCTGGTACCGGTGATACCGGACACCTTCTATGGGGGTGTCCTGTACACATTCATTCGTTATATCAAACTGTTTCTTGAAGGCGCAGCCCTAACACTGGGTATCTCGCTTGTCGGAACCGTCATAGGCTTTTTTCTAGCGCTCTTGATCGTATCAGGCAAGACCTTGACGATTTCGGACTCCGAGTCCAAGTCCGTCAGAATCATCAAACAAATCATTCAGAAACTTGCGAGTTTTTACATCGTATTGTTCCGCGGGACACCGATGATCGTCCAAGCCAGCTTCTTCTGGTATGGACTGGGTCTTTTCGGTGATGCCCTCGCTTGTGGATTGTTTGTCGTATCATTGAATACCGCTGCTTATATCGCGGAAATCATCCGCGGTGGCATCAACAGCATCGACCACGGTCAGACCGAAGCTGCTAAAAGTTTAGGAATGAACAAGTTCCAAACGATGCGATATGTGATTTTCCCGCAAGCAATCAAGAATTCAATGCCGGCAATCGGCAACGAGTTCGTCATCAATATCAAAGACACTGCGGTATTGTCCGTCATCGGAATTTTCGAGTTGTTCAATCAAACCCGGAAAATCGCCGGCATGCATTACCGTCAGTTGGAAGCTTACTTTGTCGTCGCAATCATCTACTTGTTCCTAACCTACACGGTAACCAGCATCCTGAAACAAGTTGAAAAACGGATGGATCTGCCACTCAAAGAACTTCCGAGTTCGAATTAGGTACCAGCTATGAAAGAATATATATTACAAGTGAATAACCTACATAAATATTTTTCCGACCAGGAGGTTCTCAAGGGAATCCATCTGGATGTGACTAAAGGAGAAATCATCAGCATCATCGGTTCCTCAGGTTCGGGGAAGTCAACCTTGCTGAGATGTATCAATTTCCTGGAACAACCAACCCAGGGTGATATCATCTATCGTGGCGTGAATTATGTCGAACATCAAAACGACTTGATTCATCTGAGGAAAAACGTCGCGATGGTATTCCAATCCTTTAATCTCTTCAACAACCTCTCAGTCATCGACAATCTCACCATTGCTCCTGTGAAAGTCTTACACAAAGACAAGACCACAAGCAGGGAAAAAGCATTGGAGATGCTCGATTTGGTCGGAATGAGGGAATTCGCACATAAGAATACCAAACTTCTGTCCGGTGGACAGAAACAACGGGTCGCGATTGCCAGAAGTCTGATGATGGATCCGGAGATCATCCTCTTCGACGAACCGACCTCAGCCCTCGATCCAGAGATGGTCGGTGAGGTGTTGGACGTCATGAAGAACTTGGCCGAAACAGGAATCACGATGTTGATCGTAACCCATGAAATGCAGTTCGCAAGAGAAATCAGCGACCGCGTCATCTTTATGCATGAAGGTATTGTACACGAAGAAGGATCACCTGAAGACATCTTCATAAACCCCAAAGAGACAAGAACTCGGGATTTCTTGAAACGCGTTATAAAGGAAAAGGATTAAGAAGAAAACAAATAGGGACATCCCACTTGGAGTGTCCCTGTTTGTTTGCAATAAAAAAGCACCCGGAGGTGCTTTTTCCAATTATTTTGCTTCTTGGTAGTATTTGGACACTTGTTCCCAATTGACCACATTCCAGAAGTTGTTGATGTAGTCAGGACGACGGTTTTGATATTTCAAGTAATAGGCATGTTCCCAAACATCCAATCCGAGGATTGGTTCACCCAAACCAAACGGTGCGTCTTGGTTGGCAGTGGATGCCACTTGAAGATGACCTTTTCGGTCAACCAGCAACCAAGCCCAACCGCTACCGAATCTGGTTCCGGCGACTTTGGCAAAGAGTTCCTTGAACTCGTCGAAAGATCCGAAATCGCGTACCAAAGCAGCGTGCAATCCTTCACTTGGCTCTGTCTTTTTAGGGGAGAGGAGGGTCCAGAATAATCGATGATTGAAGTATCCTCCGCCGTTGTTGATCACGGCTTGACGGATATTCTCTGGAACAGAGTCCAAGTTACGAAGAACTTCTTCAACGTCTTTGTTAAGTAATGCATCATGTCCCTGCAAAGCGGCGACATATTTGTTGATGTAACCTTGATGATGTTTTGTGTGATGGATTTCCATCGTCATTGCGTCAATATATGGTTCCAATGCATCATATGCATAGGGTAATGAGGGTAATGTGTGTTTCATAATAACAATCTCCTTTACTATGTTTTTCTATCTTCATTATCTCACAATTATCCAACCCTACAAAACAATATGCTCATGTATTTCCATTATTGTTTAGGCAATGAAAAAGAGCAGTTTTAACTGCTCTTAGTAATGATTTGTAATCTCTTCCGCAAAGCCGATTTTATCCTCGATTTGCAGAACAGTTCCATCATCCAAGGTCACCGTTCCATTGAATCTTCCGAACACCTGGTGACCGAAATTCTGAATGATTAGAAGGTTGGTATGGTCTTTTCGATCAAAGATTGGTGTCATGACCAAATCAACTCGTTTGTCAGGACTTGTGAATATCCAAGGCTTCATGAAATCATCTGGATTTGGTTTGAAAAAGACATCTCCAAGTTTATGAGCTTCGCCTTTATAGAAGAGCATGTTCTCAGTCGCTTTTGAAGTGTCTCCAAATCCATAACCCAGATTGAATCCAAAGCGTTGACCATTGAGATACACGGACATGCTGGACCAATACCAGGTATTTTTGTATGTCCAAACTCCTCTACCCCAATCCAATACACTGAGATGTTTCAATTTGTCATAGAAATACACCTCGTCACCGAGTTGTATCATTCCAGAAGTTGGCATGCAATTGACTTTCTGATTGTAATAGAACGCTTTTGGTTTTTCCTTCCATGGCGTTGCGATGACCATGCGTTCGTCTTTCATTCGCTTCAGCAATAAATCAACTGCCAAATCCTTACCCTTGACGAAATCCTTGATTTTGACTTTGATCGACCTTGCTTCCTCCGTCAATCCAAATCGGAACTCATAATGTTTTCCTTTGATGACGACATCCCCCTTTTCAGGAGAGTTTGGCATTTGGAACTTACCGAAAGGAAACGGAGTCATAATCGTTTTTTTGGTTTCGACATTGGTCTTGAAGTCGAGTTTCGTAGCCGTCAGCATACCCAGATAGCCAAGATCCGCAACCGTAAAGGCGAAAGCTACATCTTCATGAATGCAAGCGTAATAATCCCATTCCTTGATTCTCCACTTGCTGGCCGCAATTTCTTTCCTATCGTATGTAAAAACGGGATACTTCGCGTATCCCGGGGTTTTCAATAGACCAGCTTCATTCAAGAGTTTGGTCGGTTCTTTGATTTCATGATTCATTCTGTTTCTCCTCGAATCCTGGATTGGTAAGATAATAGTTGATCACGTCGTCTTGATGGACTGGTTTGGAAAAATAGAATCCTTGCGCGAAGTCACACTTCAATTTCCGTACGATATCAAGTGCTTCCAACGTTTCCACTCCTTCTGCGATGACTTTGAATTTCAATTGATGAGCCAAGTTGATAGAGGCTTCGACAATCTTGAAGATGGCTTTGTCTTTGATATGACTGATGAAATAGCGATCGATCTTGACATAGTCGATTTCAAATTGAGACAGATAGGCAAAGGAAGAATATCCCTTACCAAAATCATCGATTGCAATGGTCACACCCAAATCCTTGAACCGTTTGATGACAACCTTGCTTGTCTCCGGATCTCTCATCAAGACGGTTTCCGTGATCTCCAAAGACACCTGATCAGGTTGAATCGAATTGTTCTTCAAAAAGTTGACGATTTTATCATAGAGTTTCAAATCATTGAAGTTTTGAGCGGAAATATTGAAGGCGAAGCGTATCTTGATCTCTTTCTCGTTGAATTCATGCAGTTTGACAAGACCTGTGTTTACGACCCAGTCTACGAGTGGATGAACCAATTGGGTGTTTTCCACCAAAGGAATGAAATCATTTGGCATGATCAAACCTTTTTGTGGATGCTGCCAACGAATCAAAGCTTCAAATTGATAAATGCTCATATTGGTGAGATCGATGATCGGGTGATAGGTCAAATAGGTTTCATTCGAATCCAATGCATTCTTGAATTCGCTCAAGAGATTGAATTGGTGTTGTTTGACTGCTTTTGATTCATCATAATATGCATATGGAAGATTGTTCTTCTCCGCAAAACGAGCGAACCGATCGGATTCTCGGAACGGGTTCATCGTTTTGCACTCCAACAATGTGCTCGATTTTCCTGCACCGATATAGTATTCGACAAAGATATTGACGTCATTGACAATGATTGGTGTATCCAAAGCTGCGATGATGCTCTCCGTGTCCTTCTTGGTATCTTGAAATGGGATCATGACCCAAAGCAAATGCGAATCGCTTTGCATCACATAACTTTCCTGAGGCAGTCCTTTGATCAGATGCACATAGGTCAAGTTGACGACACGATTGAAGAGTTCGAAACCGAACACTTCATTGATGTTGTTGCGATCACTGATGATGACAGAAGCGACGGTGTAAGTTATTTTGCTTTCCGGTATCAAATCCATGAAGTTGGTGTTTGGAACCATGGTTTCCTGATTGACAGAAATCAATGTCCTGTTCAGTTTCAGCATCTTTTTGAAACGATCGGAAAAATAACCGCTGAGTCCACCAATCGCCAAGAAAATGATCATTCGATAGATCCAATTGATAGGCGCTTACGCTTCTCCGGTTGAGACTTCCAACGGCATCAGAGGACCCAATAATATTCCTCCGACAAATGCTGTAATCAAGCCATACGGTCCACCCAAAATGAACCCAGCCAAAAGAATCGGAATGTACATCGTGTGACTGTAGACGTACTTGATTCCTCCGGTGTAATAAACAAACAGATAGATTAACGGCATGGAAACAACAATCAAAACCATCGTGACGATACGATAGTTCTTTCGAATTTTCTGAAGCAAATCGTTCATGTGAATCGTCACCTTTCTTTGTATTCAATTGATGCATTTTTTGTCTTTAATTGTATTATATACTTATGAAATATGAAATACAAGTCAAGCAATAGAATTGCCGAAGAGATTTTTCATTTTTGTTTTCGGTGTTCTTTTTGGATTGCAAAACCTCGAAAATGTGATATACTATCATGGTCAAATGAAAGGAGTGTACTCATGCTCGAATATTTGGGATATCTCGCATCCACCTTGATTCTTGTATCCATTTTGATGAGTTCCGCTAAGAAACTTCGCTGGATCAACTTGTTCGGTGGCATCATCTTTGCCATCTACGGTTATTTGATTCATGCTTTGCCAGTTGGAATTATGAATTCTTTGGTTTCAATCGTCAATATCTACTATCTTTACAAAATGTATTCTTCCAAGGATTACTTCAAACTCTTACCGATCGAACAACAATCCGTCTACTTGAAATATTTCTTGGATTATTATCGTACCGATATCGAGAAATTCTTTCCGACGCACGACATCGATGTCGACGCGTCCGACTTCTCATTCTATATCTTGAGAAACGTCGTACCTGCAGGTTTCGTCGTTGGCACCAAATTCAAAGAGGATATTTTACGAATCGACTTCGATTATGTCGTTCCAACCTATCGTGATTTCAAGATGGGTGAATACTTATATCAAAAGAAAAAACAAGTCTTTCTGGACAAAGGATTTCAATCTCTGGTCACATTCACAGACAGCGAAAAGCACAAACGCTATTTGAACAAAATGGGATTCTATCCATATCCGGAATGGAACGATTCCGAGAAACTTTGTTATCGCATCGATTTGAAAGCATAAAAAAAGGCTAATTCATGAATGAATTTAGCCTATTTTTTTTACTCTGCAGTTGATTGAGTGGTTTGAGTCGCGGTTGTCGTGTCGGATCCAGTGGAAGAATCACTGATCATGATATCGATTTGAACATCCGCAATCGGACTGATGTATAAATAATACGTTCCCGCTTCTGTGATTTGCGCGTAGTAGGTAATGGCTCCTGTAGATCCTAATGTCAAATCGATTGCGGTTTCTGTGGTATCGTACAATGCGATTGTGTAGTTGGATACCTCTCCAAACAATGAGAAGAGATTGTCATCCTCATTCAGATACAGTTGAACCCATCCGCCTTCACCGGATAGTGCCGGATAATTGATGGAGTCTCCTTGTTCGTAGACTCTTCTAGCCAATAAGATGTTGCTAGGAGCGACGAATTGATAAGGATCGGCAAATACATTCGGCATTTCGAAATCTGCCGGAATGCTTAAGACTGTGTGGTTGGTCAAATCCAAAGTCACATAAGTCTCGTCTTCAAACGTGATTGTGTAATCTGTTAAAGCAACATTGATGTCAATCACGGAATCCTCCGCTGTGAAGGTTGCGATGACATGTGCCATGGCATTATCAAATGCGGTTAAGTCTTTTCCGAATACTTCCAATTGACTTGTAAAATCACTCAAAGCATCCAAATTGATGACTTGATTGAGATAGACATCCATTTCGTATGTATGATCTCCGGTCTTGTTTTCATTTTCGACTTGTGTATAATCGAAATTCTCATTGAAGATATTGCCATTCGCATTCGCGGTGTATTCAGAGTCCGGTAACGTCGGTGTTACGACATTGCCATCGATCAGATATTCGACATAAATGTCTTCTCCGTCTTCATACAGACTGACTTTTGAATCTTCATTGATTGCCTGTTCGACATACAAGAATGGTGATTCTTGATCCAACATCACGTACACTCTTGAAGTGACGTCTTCCAAACCTGTCGCTGTGGTATCGGAAATCGTCAAATCGGTTTCCGTTAGAACAGTGTAATACGTTGCACTGTTATAGGTTTCAGTATAGGCTGTATAGTCAGTGTAAAATCCTTTGTACGCATTGATCGTGGACAGGAAGTCACAACTTGCAAGAACGAACATCATCAATAGAAGCGTGGTGATTGTAACTAATTTTTTCTTCATTATATTATCCTCCCTAATTCAAATTCCAATTTTATTGTAGCACACTTTCCTGTGAGAAACAAACGAATGGCTACTTTTTATACGATACGTTTTCAAGGTCGATTTCGAATCTACAGAGGTCCCCGCCCATTAAAATACTATCTAAAACCTTGATTTTCAGTTTCTGATCCAAAATCGTTTCAAATGGAAACTTGGCAAAACCGGCGGAACAATAACAGAATCTCCCCGAGATATCGGTTCTTCCTGCTTTGATTGCTTCTCTTGCAAAAGGGCAGTGGCAACCATAGTATTTCTTGTCGGTTTCATTCTCTGCGTTCAAATACGCCAACGTGTCGTATGGGATTTTGGTGATATAGAGTTTGTCGTTTTCCAAAACACCGGACAACACTTCTTGATTGCTTGCGACAAAGTCGACCACTTCTTTGGTGATGACTTGTTCGAACCAAACTTTGTTCTCTTGGAAATGTTTGGTCAGCTCTTCGACTTTTCGCTGATGACGCTCTCTCAAGTAATCTTTTAGAGAAGCGGATTTTTCATACTCCACTTTTTCCGGTAATTGGGATTCTTTGGAAACCCCATGATTGTTTCCAGCCAGGACATCTTCTGTCTCAGAAGCTTCCAAATTCGAGTCTAGTATCACCATCAATTGGTTGACATAGTCAGGAAGTCTGACTGGTGGTGTACCAAGTATTGGTTTTTGGAATCCGGACAGAATTCGTTCTGCCTCGGCTTTCCCTTTCAATCCGATCAAACGTTTCTCAATGTTGTCCATTACTCCGAGCATCCCCGTGTATTTTGTCAGATGAATGAACAAGTCTTTACGATCGATCACGTTGAAATAACGCATCAAAACCACAAAAGATGGAACGGTATTCTTGTTTTCTTTCACTAAATAGCGGATCAACTGGTCTAAAACATCTGTGTCGATAGCATCAAGATCGAGATCGATTTGTTCGTTGACTTCCATGACCAAATCGATTGCTGATTTTGTCTCCGCTTCCGGTAGATTGTTTCTTTCGTATAGATCCTTCAAACGAAAAATATTCATTGTTTCCTCCAAAACATATTAGTTATTTTTATTATATCATTTTTAGTGTTTTTTCGGATGGTCAAATTTACTCACAGAAAGAAAAAAACACCTCGTAGGCGTTTTATAAAAACGCTATAAGGTGTTTTTGTTAAAGCACTAGAAAGGATTTCCTTATCGGATAAAGTAGTCAGCGACTCGTTCGAGTTCTTGAATGATCTCGATCTGTTGCGGACATTTTGGTTCGCATTCCCCGCACTTTTGACAAGCATCCGCCCAACTTTCCGGTTTTAGCTGATTTCGGAACGCTGTTTTGAAATGCTCTTTATCATCAAAAACAAATGCGTTGTTGTAAAAAGCAAAGTTGGCAGGAATATCAACTCCATGAGGACATGGCATGCAATATTTGCAATTGGTGCAGTCCACTTGGATTCTTGATTTGTATACATGTTTGACTTCATTGATCAATGCTTTTTCATCTTCTGTCAACATGTTCACTTTGGCTTTTTCGGCTTCTTTAATATTTTCCTTGATATGATCCATATTGTTCATACCGGATAATATCGTTTTGACTTCCGGGTAATTCCACAGGTAACGCAATGCCCAACCTGCGGAACTGTGTTTGTTTTCTGCTTTTTGCCAGATTGCTTGGATTTCTCCAGGACCTTGCTCGGCCAGACGTCCACCCCGTAATGGTTCCATGATGATCACGTCGATATTTCGTTTTCCTGCCAATTTCAATCCCTTGAGACCGGCTTGATAATCTTCGTCGAAATAATTCATTTGGATTTGGCAGAAATCCCAATCATAAGAGGTCAGGATGTCTTCAAAGACAGGGTATTCATCATGAAATGAGAATCCGATGTGTTTGATTTTTCCACTCTCCAAGGCCTTGTCGATAAAATCCCAAACACCAAGTTTCTTATAATTCTCCCAGTAGTTCTTGTTCAAAGCGTGCAACAGGTAGTAATCAATATAATCCGTTTGCAAGCGTTCTAACTGGATATCCAGATACTTGTCCATATCTTCTCTTGTCTTGATCAGCCAAGACGGACATTTGGTCGCTAAAAAGACTTTGTCGCGATAGCCATCTTGCAAGGCTCTCCCGACAAACGCTTCACTATTTTCGCCATGATACGGGTAAGCCGTATCAATATAATTTACTCCATTGTCGATTGCATAACGGATTTGTTTGGTCGCTTCTGTTTCATCGATATCCGCATACACTTCGTTTACAACCGGTAATCTCATACATCCGAATCCCAAGATGGAGACGGATTCATTCTGTCCTAAACTGCGATATTTCATAACATCCTCCTAAACAGTACTATTGTATCATGAAACCAACAATAGATAAACCGGTTCCAAGCAGTTTTTCATAAAAAAAGCACTCGTTTGAGTGCTTATTCTTCCATCAATTGGAAATGATAATCAATTCCTTCCACAGCCTTCTTTGCATCGTCACTTGTCAACTTGCCAAGTTTCAATGTTACAGTCTGCGTGGGAAGATCGATATCGAACTTTTTGAATCCTGCTTGTTTCAAAGCATTTGTGATATGCATGACGCAATGTTTGCAGGTCATATTGTCTACGAGAAATTTCATTTCGTATCCCCTTTCGTATATCGGAACTGGAATCGCTTCAAACGCAAAGCGTTGAGAACGACCATGATACTGGAAAATGCCATTGCCGCACCAGCCAAAGCCATCGATAGATGTCCTGACGCTGCGAGCGGGATCGCAACCAGATTGTAACTGAATGCCCATAAGAAATTCTGATGGATGTTTTTCAGTGTCGCTTTCGATAAATCGATCGCTTCGATGACGAGACGCAAATCTCCTGACATCAAAGTCAAATCGGATGAATGAATCGCGATGTCGGTACCCTGACCCATCGCAATCCCGATATCGGCTTGTTTCAAAGCTGGAGCGTCATTGATTCCGTCTCCGACAAAAGCGGTGATATGGTTTTGTTTTTGAATCTCTTCCACGATTTCCGCTTTTTCAGTCGGTAGAACTTCACAACACATATGGTCGACACCGACTTCATAAGCGATGCGTTCGGTGACACCTTTGTTGTCACCGGAGACAAGATAGGTCGTGATTCCTCTTTTCTTAAGTTCTGCAATTGCTTGTTTGGATGTATCTTTGATTTCATCGCGAAGCGCGTATAAGGCTTTGATCTCACAATCGATGACCAAAAAGTTTACCGTTTTCGCTTCTTCTTGCAATTGGTTGTAAATATCCTGATAACCATTGATATCAATTTCGAAATCATCGATGATCTTGGCCGATCCGATCAATACCTTTTGGGTTCCAATCATCGCACGAAGGCCTTTGCCTTTGATGGCTTCAAAATTGGATATGGTGACAGCTTTCGCTCCATGCTCTTTCGCATATTCGCTGACGGCTTTGCTGATCGGATGGGTGGATTCTTTCTCGATGCTGTAAATGATATCTAGATACTCTTCTTCACCGACAAAATCGGTGATTTCGAATTTTCCATGTGTAATCGTACCCGTTTTGTCAAAGGCAATTGCGGTTATTTTGTTGGCGATTTCGAAGAATTCGCCGCCTTTATAGAGAATCTGATGTTTTGCGGCAAGTCCGTTACCCACCAAGATACTGGTCGGAGTCGCAAGACCCAAGGCACAAGGACAAGAAATCACGAGAATAGCGATCGTTGTCGTAAAGGAATACGTGAATCCGTCTCCAAGAGCAACCAAATGCACAAAGAAATTCACGAGTGCTATGATGACGACTCCTGGTACAAAGACGCTGGCGATTTTATCGGCAGTCCTTTGGATCGGAATCTTTCTGGCACTCGCTTCTTCTACCGAAGCGATGATTTGATTGAGAAGAGCGTCTTCTCCCAAATTGGTCGCTTCGATCATGATTTTTTCTTGCAGGTTGATGGTTCCACCAACCGCAAAGTCGTTTTCCTTTTTGTACACCGGCATGCTTTCTCCGGTGATCATCGATTCGTCGATATGCGATTGTCCGGCAATGATTTTACCGTCGACCGGGATCTTCTCATTTGCCAAAACGACGACTTGGTCTCCTACGACCACGTCTTCGATAGTAATCATCATCTCTTCGCCATCCCGAAGCACTCTTGCTTCTTTGGCTCCGAGATTGATTAGATCGACTAAGGCATCTTCGGTCTTTTCCTTGGCGATGTGTTCGATGAAGTTTCCGATCAAGACCATGGTGATGATCAGAGCACTGACCTCGAAGTAATACACCGGATGCATCGTGGACTGGGTACGGTAATACTCAATCAACAGATATAAACTGTATAGATATGCCGATGTGGTACCGAGTACCACGAGAATATCCATACCTAAACTCTTCTTTTGAATGCTGACAAAGGCTCCTTTGAAGAATCGCCTACCGATTCCAAATTGAATCAGTCCGGCAACGACCAGTTGAAAGATGCCATTCGTAAAGAGTGCCGGGGCTTTGATGAACGAAGTCAGTTGTATATGTGAGAACATCGCCCATAGAAGTGGTAATGATAGAACGATGGAAACGATCAATTCGACTTTCATCGCCATGCGAATCTTTTTATTGTCTTCAAGATAGTCTTTCAGTATTGGAGTATACCCGAGACTCTTGATTGTCTTTGCAATGGATTCTAAAGAATAATGTTGTTCGTCATAGGTCATGATCACTTTGTTCGCACTAACGATTGCTTCTGCTTTGATGTCGGGCATCGCTTCAAAGGTTTTTTCAATTGTCTTGGCGCACATAGCACAGGTCATACCTTCGACACGTAGTGATTTTTTGACCACTTGTATCTCCTCCTTTAGCAATACCATTATAACACCAAGGTAAAAAATATGATAATGAGAAGCATTATTAATTTTACAGTTAAACCCCCAAATCAGGGCAAAAATAAAAACCATGACGCAAACATCATAGTTTTTTCTTCTTATAGATTCAAGAGATGCTCCAAGATTGTGTTCTGAGCTTTCTGGAAGGTTACTCTATCTTCGAGATTGGAAATCAAAACAACTTCGATATCTTCTTTCGGGTAGTGGAGATTGATGCTTCTGACTCCTGGTCCTCCTCCGGTATGGTAGTGATAGATTCTGTTTTCTCCATGCTCGTCGTCGATCCCGGTGATGATGCCGTATCCATAGAAATTGTGATCATCGGCTTTGATGTGACGTCCAAACATCTCTTTCAACAGTCCGGTCTGTTCTCTCAAATACAGATTCCATTTGTGCAGGTCACCCAGTGTGGAATAAAAACCACCAGCCCCGCCGGCAATACGCATATCGATGAATTTCGATAATTGAATACTTCCGTCGTTGGCCAAAGCATATGCTCCGGCTTTGTTCTTTACCAAGCGATTCGGCAAATCCAAACCAGTGTGCAACATTCCGACCTCATTGAAAATCGTTTGTTTCAAATAGCTTTCCAAATCCATTCCACTAACGATTTCCAATATCTTATGCAACATCAGATATCCGGGAATCGAGTAATAGAATTCGGATCCCGGCTCAAATAAAAGATCTTTGTCTTTTGCCAGATCGATGAGGCCTTGAAGAATATCGTCTGAATGCAAAATATCATAGAAGTCCATCTGCAACGTGAAATCCGGAACTCCGGAGGAATTGCTCAATAGATGATGGATCTTGATATCCTTTGCATACTTAAACTCCGGGAAGAATTCTTCCACACTCTGATTCAATTCCAGTTTCCCGGACTCAATCAACTTGAGAATTGCGGCTGCCATGAACTCCTTGGAAATGGATGCGACGCGAAAGACTGTATCTCTTGTGTTTTTGACTTCGTGTTCATAATTGGCATATCCGTATCCGGCCTCCAGAATCGTCATTCCTTTAACCACTACCAAAGCCACTCCATTGAACCCTAAATCCAATAGTTTTTGATGTAAAAATTGATCCATATTTATCCCCCAAAAGAAAGAGACAACAAAAACGTTGCCTCGATTATATTAAAATGCTTCTGTAATTGATTTTCCTTGCATATGCAATACGAGATAGTCCGGTCCTCCGGCTTTGGAGTCGGTTCCACTCATATTGAAACCACCGAACGGTTGATATCCGACAATAGCTCCTGTACATTTGCGGTTGAAATAGAGGTTTCCGACATGGAAATCTTCTCTTGCCATCTCAAAATGGAAACGATTGTTTGTGATGACAGCCCCTGTGAGTCCATATTCGGTATTGTTAACGACTTGGAGTCCCTCTTCGAAACTGGCAACCTTACAGACAGCGAGTACCGGTCCGAAGACTTCTTCTTGCATCAAAACAGCATCCGGAGCCAAATCGATGACGACAGTCGGGTCAATGAAATATCCGGTCTTGTCGGAACTAGTACCACCGGTAAGAAGTTTCCCTTCTTTTTTCCCGATTTCGATATATTCATTGATTTTAGCGAAGGCTAAATGATCATTGACTGGACCCATCCAGTTATCGTATTGTTCGACATTACCGACAATGATTTTTTCTGTTTTCGCTTTGATCAGTTCTACCATTTCATCATAGACCGCTTCATGGATGATCGCTCTGGAGCAAGCCGAACATTTCTGTCCGGAGAATCCAAAGGCTGCGGTTACGATCGAGCTGGAAGCGAGTTCAAGATCGGCATCTTCATCGACTAAAATTGCGTCTTTTCCACCCATTTCCGCGATCACACGCTTCAACCATATTTGCCCTTTTTGGACTTTTGCGGCATTTTCGTAAATGCTGATGCCGACGTCTTTACTACCGGTGAATGAAACAAAACGTGTTTTTGGATGTTTGACGATATAATCGCCTACAACAGAACCTCTACCCGGCATGTAATTGATCACGCCATCCGGCAATCCTGCTTCTTCCATGATTTCTACGAATTTATATGCGATGACCAAAGTCGTCGATGCAGGTTTCAATAATACGGTATTTCCGGCAACGACTGCGGCACTTGTCATTCCCGTCAAAATCGCCAGTGGGAAATTCCATGGCGTGATGATCGCTCCGACACCAAGCGGAATGTACATGTATTCATTGCGTTCCTGGTCTCTTCTGGATAATACAACATCATCGATTCGACTGATGGTCAACATCTGTCTTCCATAATATTCCAAGAAGTCGATCGCTTCTGCGATATCCGCATCTGCCTCCAACCAAGGTTTACCGGCTTCCAAGGTTTCCAATGCACAAAGTTCAAAACGTCTCCGTTTCATGATATTGGCTGCTTTAAACAGAACATCGGCGCGAACACGAGGATCTACTTTTTTCCAATATTCGAAGGTCTCCAATGCGGAAGCCATCGCTTTGTCAGCTTCGACCAAAGACGCCTGACAAACCGATCCGATCACTTCTTTGTGATTGGAAGGATTCAAGGAATCAATTTTGTGTTCGGTGAAAATTCGTTCTCCATTGATGATCAACGGATACTCACTGCCCAAATACTCCCGTACCGTCTTGAGTCCTTCAAGGTAAGCGGTTTGGTTCTCTTTTTTTGAATAGTCTTTCAATGGTTCGGTGCGATAATCATAAATAGCCATAATAAAACTTCCTTATATAATAGATTTAGGTTATTAA
>JAFGQH010000042.1 GCA_016935815.1 Bacilli bacterium
ATCTTAGGACAGGCTGGAGTTAACATTCAACAATTTTGTGTACAGTTCAACGATGAGACAAGAGACAAAGTTGGTAGTATCATACCTGTTGTATTGACTGTTTATGAAGACCGTTCATTCTCATTCATTACAAAAACACCACCAGCAAGCGACTTGTTGAAAAAAGCATGCAAGATTCAAAAAGGTTCTGGAAAATCCAAAACCGAACCGGTAGCGACAATCACTTGGGCTCAATTGCGTGAAATCGCAGAAGTAAAAATGCCTGACTTGAACGCTAACGATGTTGAAGCAGCTGCTCGTATCATTGAAGGTACAGCTAGAAACATGGGAATTGTCGTAAAAGACTAAGTGTATTGGTTGTTCATATATACAACTATATAATGGGAGGACAATCCGCTAAAACCAAGTATAGGAGGAAATCACAATGGCAAAAAAAGGAAAGAAATATACTGAAGCGCTATCTAAAATCGACCGTTCGAAAGCATATCCATTAGCAGAAGCTGTGGATTTGGTAAAATCGATATCGTTCGAAAAATTTGATGCATCCGTTGAATTGGCATTCAACCTGAATCTTGATCCTCGTAAAGCAGAACAAAACTTAAGAGGTGCATTGGTCTTGCCTCATGGAACCGGAAAAACAAAACGTGTTCTGGTATTCGCAAAAGGAGACAAAGCCAAAGAAGCTGAAGAAGCAGGAGCCGATTTCGTAGGAGATGACGATTTGGTTGAAAAAATCAAAGGTGGTTGGTTCGAATTCGATGTTGTTATCGCAACACCGGATATGATGGCAACGCTTGGTAAGATTGGTCGTCTATTAGGTCCTAAGGGCTTGATGCCGAATCCAAAAACCGGAACCGTCACAATGGATATCGCAAAAACAGTAACCGAATCAAAAGGTGGTAAAATCACTTACCGCGTAGACAAATTTGGTAATATCCAAGCTGTAGTTGGAAAGGTTTCATTTGATACAGATAAACTGGTTGAGAATATCAAAGCAGTTATCGATACAATCAAAAGAATCAAACCATCAACAGTCAAGGGTGTTTATATGAAAAACGTTGCCATCGCATCGTCGATGGGACCCGGCGTAAAAGTCGAACTCGAAAAAAAATAAATAACTTTATCAAAGACAGTAGGGGCGCTGCTTAATCATCCTACCGAGACGAAGGCAAATAAATAAAGATTATTTATTCCTCTTTTTCTCAAAAAAAGAGGTTTTCTATTTTCAAAAGACATAAAGGAGGTCTTTACATGGCTAACCAAAGCATTATTGAATTAAAAGCACAAGAAGTTGAAAAGATCGCTGAAAAAATGTCAAGCGCAAAATCTATCGTCGTCGCGGAATACCGCGGACTGACCGTTGAAAAAACCGAAGCGTTGCGTCAGCAATTGCGTGAACAAGGTTGTGAAATCATGGTCATCAAAAACAACATTTCTCGTAGAGCAGCAGAGAAGGTTGGATATGGCGATTTGACATCTGATCTGAAGGGACCGAACGGCGTTGTCTTCGCGTTCGAAGATTCAGTCGCAGCAGCGAAAGTACTACACGGTTTCGCGAAAAAGAATCCAAAACTTGTCGTGAAATCAGGAGTTGTGGATGGTGATTTCTATCAACCAGCACAAATCAAAGAAATTGCATCATTACCGAACAAAGATGTATTGCTCACAATGTTGGCTACCCAATTGTATGCGCCACTTAGAGATTTGGCGATCGGCTTGGACTTGCTGACTAAAGAAGAATCCGAAACAGCGGAAGAAAGTAATTAATTAGGAGGAAAATCAAAATGGCAAAAATCAATGCAAAAGACTTTATTGAATCATTAAAAGAAATGACAATCTTAGAAATCAAAGAATTAATCGACGCGATGAAAGAAGAATTTGGAATCGATCCATCTGCAGTCTCCGCAGCTCCAGCAGCGGCAGCGGCTGAAGTTGTTGATGAAGGTCCAAAAGAAGTTGACGTAGTGTTGACAAACGTTGGTGCATCTAAAGTTGCAGTCATCAAAGTCGTAAGAGAATTGACTGGCTTAGGCTTAATCGAAGCGAAGAAGTTGGTTGACTCTGCACCAGTTGCAATCAAAGAAAAAATCAAAGAAGATGCAGCGAAAGAAATCGCTGACAAATTGACAGAAGCTGGCGCTACAGTAGAACTGAAGTAATTGCTGAAGCAAACACCAAAACCTGAGAGAATGTCTCAGGTTTTTGATGTTTATAGGAGAGTACTATTTGAGTCATTATTTCACCAATAACAAAGACCTTGAATCCAAGGAAAAACCAATCTATTTCAAAGTTCAGAACATCGAGTTCCACTTCATTACAGACAATGGAGTTTTTTCGAAGTCCGGCTTGGATTTTGGCTCTCGCCTGTTGTTGGAGACAGTGTTGAATATAAACTCTGAAAATCTATTGGATTTGGGATGTGGATATGGTCCGATCGGGTTGATCTACAAGTATTTTCATCGCGAAACCAAAACGACATTAATCGACGTCAATGAACGAGCGGTTGAAGTAGCTAGAAAAAATGCTCAGAACATGGGTTTGGATGCAGAAATAATTGTTTCTGATATGTATGAGAAAATTCATTTAAAATTCGATCTCATTTTATCTAACCCTCCTATCCGCGCTGGGAAGGATTTGCTGCATCGCTTCTTCCAAGAAAGTATTGACCATCTCGAAGCAGATGGATCGCTAATCTATGTGATCCATAAGAACCTCGGAGCGAAGTCTTCCATTGCCTTTTGTGAAGGGATTTACAAACAAGTGGAGATCTTAGAACGCAAATCCGGCTATTATATCATACAATGTAGAAAGTAATTGACTATGTTGCGACAATGTGTTAAAATATTAAAATGCGATAGAATGCGCATTTTTTGCATGCTTATACGAAGAAATATCAAAACTGATGGGGTGATTTTGTGAATTATAAAACCGTAAAATACGGGAAGACAAGAGAAAGAAGAAATTACTCGAGGGTAAAATCAAATGTGGAATTAACCGATTTGATTGAAGTGCAGACTGTATCATTTGACTGGTTTGTCAAAGAAGGTTTGCAAGAACTCTTCAAGGATATTTCTCCGATTACAAATTTCAACGGCAACGTGGAATTGTATTTCGGTGATTTCGAATTGGAAGAGGCAAAATACTCCGTTCAAGAATGCAAGGTGAGAGATGTTACATATGCTCGTCCTTTGAAAGTTAATGTCTTATTGAAGAACAAAGATGTTGTCGATCCGGAAACTGGAGAAATCCTTTCTGCTGATAGCATCAAAGAACAAAAAATCTTCATGGGTGACATTCCAATGATGACTCCTGTAGGCACATTCATCATCAATGGATCTGAACGCGTAATCGTTTCCCAGATTGTCCGTTCATCCGGTGTTTTCTTCTCAGAAGAAGTGGACAAGAAAACACTACAAAGAAAATATCTAGGTCAAGTAATTCCGACCAGAGGTGCTTGGCTTGAATTCGAAATGGGATCCAAAGATTTGTTGTATGCAAAAGTGGATCGCTCAAAGAAAATTTATCTCTCAACCCTGATTAAGGCGTTGGGCTTTTCAACGAGAAAACAAATCGTTGATTTATTTGGAGAACACGAATACTTAGAAAACACATTCGAAAAAGATTTGACTCAAAACTCGGAAGAAGCGATGAAAGAAGTCTATGCGAAGATCCGTCAAGGCGAAACAGCTACCATTGAAGGTGCAAGATCCTTCTTCGTGTCCAGATTGTTTGATGAGAAACGCTATGATTTAGCTTCTGTTGGACGTTTTAAAGTCAACCAAAAATTGGATGTTCTTTCACGTATCAGACAATTGATCAATAACGATGTTGAAGTGTTATTGAATACCGATATCATCAATCCTGAAACCGGAGAAGTCATTATACCAAAAGCGACACGCTTGACAGAAAAGAAATTGCAATTGTTGGATGTGAATCGTGACGCATTCATTCAAAAAGTTAGATTCGATTCCGATTTGGAAAAAGAACTCCAACAACTCCGCGACAAACAAGATCGTAATGAAACACTAGGTGAAAATCTAAGCATTGATTTCATTGAAAATATTGTAGCCGACACATTTGTTGAAGTATTGGAAGTAAAAATCAAGGATAGAAACAATACAAGAGATCTTCGTTTGTTGGGTAATAATTCTCGCGAAAACCAATTACACATCACGACATCCGATATCCTTGCAAGTATCTCTTATTATTTGAACCTGTTCAACGGAATCGGTTCCTTGGATGATATCGACCATTTAGGAAACAGAAGACTACGTTTGATTGGCGAACTATTGAAAAACCAATTTCGTATTGGTTTGGCTAAAATGGAAAAAAATGTCAAAGACAGAATGTCCACAAAAGATCCTCGTGAAATCACACCACAAAATCTGATTAATATTCGTCCTTTGACGTCTTCTATCAAAGAATTCTTTGGAAGTTCACAGTTATCTCAATTTATGCAACAGACGAATCCGTTGGATGAATTAACTCATAAAAGAAGAATTTCCGCATTAGGACCAGGAGGTCTTACCAGAGACCGCGCCGGCTTTGAAGTCCGCGACGTTCACCAGTCCCATTACGGTAGAATCTGTCCGATTGAAACACCAGAAGGTCAGAACATCGGTTTGATCAACTCTTTAGCATGTTATGTTAAAGTCAATCAATACGGATTCATCGAAACACCATATTTAAAAATCAACCCTGAAACAGGAAAGGTTACCGATGAAATCGAATACCTATCCGCGGATCAGGAACGTCATCATGTTATCGCTCAGGCCAATGTTGTCTTGAATGATGATATGACTATAAAAGAAGAAAGAGTTGTCGCAAGACACAATGGAGAAACTAAAATCTTTCATCGTGAAAAATGTGATTACATGGACGTTTCTCCAAAACAGATTGTATCTGTCTCCACCGCTTCCATCCCGTTCCTAGAACATGATGATGCCAACCGCGCTTTGATGGGTGCAAACATGCAACGACAAGCGATTCCATTGTTGAAACCAGAGGCTCCGTTTGTCGGAACCGGTATCGAATACACAATCGCTCATGATTCCGGTACCGCACTGATCACCAAGAGTGACGGTGTGATTGAATATGTCGACGGTAAGTATGTCAAAGTACGAAACACCGAAGGTGAATTGGAAGCGTATGAATTATTGAAATTCATGCGTTCCAATCAAGGTACTTGTATCAACCAAACTCCAATTGTTCGTATTGGCGAACAAGTGAAGGCCGGAGATATCATCGCGGATGGTCCTTCCATGGATCAAGGAGAACTTGCAATTGGACGCAATGTTACCGTTGCTTTTATGACATGGAATGGATACAATTACGAGGACGCGGTCATCATGAACGAACGACTCGTGAAAAATGATGTTTATACCTCGATTCATATTGAAAAATATGAAATCGAAGCTAGAGATACGAAATTGGGTAAAGAAGAATTTACAAGAGAAATTCCAAACGTCGGTGACGAGGGAAGAAAATACTTGGATGAAATGGGTATTGTTGTTCCGGGAACCGAAGTTAAGGAAGGAGATATTCTCGTTGGTAAGGTTACACCAAAAGGTCAAACCGATCCATCCCCAGAAGAAAAACTCTTGTTAGCGATCTTTGGAGAAAAATCCAGAGAAGTGCGCGATTCCTCTCTCCGTGTACCTCATGGCGGTGGCGGTATCGTCCACTCAGTGAAAGTATTCAAACGTGGCGAAGATGAATTGAACCCAGGTGTCAATATGTCAGTGCGCGTATATATTGTACAAAAACGGAAAATTTCCGAAGGTGACAAAATGGCTGGACGCCATGGAAATAAAGGTGTCATCTCTAAAATTCTTCCACAAGAAGATATGCCATATATGGAAGATGGAACACCAATCGATATCATGTTGAATCCACTTGGTGTGCCATCTCGTATGAATATCGGTCAGGTTTTGGAAATCCATCTTGGAATGGCTGCAAAACAGCTTGGAATCCACGTCGCAACACCGGTTTTCGATGGTGTATTGGAAAACGACTTGGAAGAGATTATGCAAGAAGCCGGAATGAGTGCAGATGGTAAATACGTTCTTTATGATGGTAGAACCGGTGATCGTTTTGACAACAAAGTATCAGTTGGTGTCATGTATATGATCAAGTTGGACCACATGGTTGACGACAAATTGCACGCTAGAAGTGTTGGACCATATACATTAGTTACACAACAACCGATGGGTGGTAAAGCACAAAACGGTGGACAACGTTTCGGAGAAATGGAAGTGTGGGCGCTCGAAGCATATGGTGCTGCATATACATTACAAGAGATGTTGACTGTCAAATCCGATGATATCATCGGAAGAAACAAAGTATTCAAAGCAATCGTTGATGGTGAGCCAATTCCGCAACCAAGTCTTCCGGAATCGTTCCGAGTATTGACAAGAGAGTTGCGTTCATTGGGAATCTATGTTGAGTTGATCAACAGAGATACTGGAGCGAATGAAGTCAACAAGAGCTTGGTCGACAATGATAAAGAAGACTATATCACAAAATTCGGATTTCAATAAGAAAGGGAGATGGAATAAATGAGTCAGAAATTTTCACATCTAAAAATCAGATTAGCCTCTCCTGAAGAAATTCGTTCTTGGTCCTTCGGAGAAGTAGAAAAACATGAGACCATTAACTACAGAACGCTGAAACCGGAAAAAGGCGGATTGTTCTGTGAAGTGATTTTTGGTCCAACCAAAGATTATCAATGTGCATGTTCAAACAAATCAAAAAGAAGTTCACATCCAGGCAAGAAATGTCCTGTCTGCGGTGTTGAATATACGGAAAGCAAAGTCCGTAGAGAACGTATGGGACACATCGAACTCGCTGCCCCAGTCGTACATGCTTGGTATCTCAGAAACTCTCCATCTCGTTTGGCAATCCTATTGGATTTAAAAGCCAGAGATTTGGAAGAAGTTGTATACCTTGCATCATATATCGTGGTGGAATCCGGAGATACCGATTTGGAATTCAAACAGATTCTATCCGAACACGAATACACAAACAAATATTTTGAATACGGTTCTAGATTCAAAGCTTTGACCGGAGCCGAAGCAATCAAATATCTATTGCAAAAACTCGACTTGGACGAAGAAACCCTTCGTTTAAGAGTCGAATTGAAAACAGCTTCAAAACAACGTAGAGAGAAAATCGTTAAACGTCTTTCTGTTGTGGAAGCATTTAAGAACAGCGATAACAAACCGGAATGGATGGTATTGGAAGTTTTACCTGTGATTCCACCAGATCTACGTCCGATGGTTCAACTCGACGGTGGTCGTTTTGCGACTACCGACCTAAATGACCTCTATCGTAGAATTCTAAACCGTAATAATCGTCTGAAACGACAATTCGCACAAAAAGCACCACATCTGATTACCAAAAACGAAAAACGTATGTTGCAAGAAGCGGTAGACGCTTTGATCGACAACTCAAAACGTGGACGTAAGATGGTAGTAGAGCGCAACCGCGCTTTGAAATCATTATCCGATATGTTGCGTGGGAAACAAGGTCGTTTCCGCCAAAACCTACTCGGGAAACGCGTGGATTATTCCGGACGTTCTGTTATTGTGGTTGGTCCGGATTTGGAAATGTATCAATGCGGTTTGCCAAAAGAAATGGCAATCACATTGTTCAAACCATTTGTTATCCGCGAATTGATCGCAAGAGGAATCTCAAACAATATTCGTAGCGCTAAGAATCTCATCGAAAAACTCGATGGTAGAATTTGGGCCGTATTGGAAGATGTAATTCAAGAACATCCAGTTCTCTTGAATCGCGCTCCGACTTTGCACAGACTTGGTATCCAAGCATTCGAACCGAAATTGGTAGAAGGAAAAGCGATTCGCTTGCATCCGCTTGTAACAACAGCATTCAATGCCGATTTTGATGGAGACCAGATGGCTGTTCATGTGCCATTATCCGAAGAAGCACAAGCAGAGGCAAGAGTCTTGATGCTTGCATCCAATAACATCCTCGCACCGAAAGATGGGAAACCAATCGTTACCCCTTCTCAAGATATGGTATTGGGTAACTATTACTTGACATTGGAAAAAGAAGGCGCAATCGGAGAAGGATCCGTATACGGAAACTTCGACGAAGTAATGTTGGCGTACGAAAACAAGATCATTACATTGCATTCTAGAATAGCGATTCGAATTTCCGATGAAAACGACATGAAACTCAATTTCATTGAGTCCGCAATCGGCGAAGGATTCGCTTCCGAGGAAGAATCATTTGGTTTAGAATCACATGAGCATGTCGAAGAAGAAATGCATTTCAGTTTTGCCAATCGAATTCCGGATGAATTCAAGAATCACTATCTTGTAACAACGGCCGGAAAACTGATTTTCAATAAAATCTTACCGAAGAGTTTCCCTTACATCAATGAACCAACTCAATTCAACCTACAAGAGAGAACACCTCATCAATACTTTATCGCTCCAGGTGGAAACATTCCTGAAGAGATCAAAAAGATGGAAGTTGTATCTCCATTCAAAAAGAAATTCTTGAGTTTGATCATTGCGGAAATCTTTGCGCAATACAAAATCAATGAAACATCCAAAATGCTCGACAAGATGAAAAATATTGGATTCAAGTATTCCACTTTATCCGGTATCACTGTAGCAGCATCCGATGTTGAAGTCTATTCCAAAAAACAAGATGTATTATCCAAACACGATGATAAAGTGGATGAAATCACTGAATTGTACAATTTGGGTATGTTGACAGATGGCGAAAGAAGAAATCTAGTAATTGAAGAGTGGAAATATGCAAAAGACGAGATCCAAGATGGATTGATTCAAGAATTGCACATTGATAATCCAATCTTCATGATGAGTGATTCAGGAGCCAGAGGAAACGCATCCAACTTTACACAGCTTGCCGGAATGCGTGGATTAATGTCCAATCCATCCGGTGAAACAATCGAATTGCCGATCAAGGCTTCCTTCCGTGAAGGCTTGACCATGTCTGAGTTCTTTAACTCCACCCATGGTGCGAGAAAGGGATCCACGGATACCGCATTGAAAACAGCGGAATCCGGATATTTGACAAGAAGATTGGTTGATGTCAGCCAAGATGTCGTCATCTCAATCGAAGATTGCGGTACCGATAAAGGGATTCGTGTTGAAGCGATTGTTGACCGTGATGGAAAAGAAATCGAAACGTTGGAAGAACGCATTACTGGCCGCTATGCTTCCGCAAATATCATTCATCCTGAAACAGGAGAAATTCTTGCAGAACGCAACGAATATATCTCAGAAGGTTTAGCGAAAAGAGTGGTAGCTGCAGGAGTTCAATCAGTACCGATTCGTACTGGTTTGACTTGTACAGCCGATGTTGGAATTTGCCGTAAATGTTACGGTCAAAATCTGGCAACTGGCGAAAAAGCGGAAGTTGGAGAATCTGTTGGGACAATCGCCGCTCAATCTATTGGTGAGCCAGGAACTCAGTTGACCATGAGAACCTTCCATACCGGTGGTGTTGCCGGAGAAGATATCACACAAGGTTTACCTCGTGTACAAGAACTGTTTGAAGCAAGACGTTCCAAATCAAGGTCAATTATTTCTGAGATTTCCGGTATCGTAAGTGAAATCGAACAAATCGAAGAGCGTTTCTTGATTACCATTAAGAGTGACATTGAACAGAAATCATACGAAACAAACTCCAATGTACAACCTTTGGTTGTCAAAGGTGACAATGTCAAAGCGGGACAACAGTTAACAGATGGAACCATTGATCCGAAAGAATTGTTACGTGTTACCAACATGGAAACCGTACAGAAATACATTCTGCAAGAGGTACAACGAGTGTATCGTTCTCAAGCTGTTGATATTTCCGATAAACATATCGAAATCATTGTAAGACAAATGTCAAAACGTTTGACCGTGATATTGGAAGGGGATACTGATTTGCTGCCAGGCAGTCAAGTATCCATCAGCCAATTTATTGAGGCGAACAAAAGGGTATTCGCTCAGGGATTAAAACCAGCAATCGCAAGACCGGTTCTACTGGGAATCACAAAAGCAAGTTTAAGATCGGAATCATTCCTATCTGCCGCTTCCTTCCAGGAAACTACTAGAGTCTTGACTGACGCTGCAATCAGAGCGAAGGAAGATCCACTATTGGGACTAAAAGAAAATGTCATCATTGGTGGTTTGATTCCTGCCGGTACAGGTATCCTGAGAGATTCCGAATTCTACTACGAACAACAGGAAGAAGAAGAGGATCTATTTGCTCACTTTGAAGAATAATTTACAAGAATAGGCTCATCTTAAGATGAGCCTTTTTGATTGGTTTTGAATGAAAGGTTGAAAAATGATTCTTCTTTTTGTATAATCTTTTTAAAGGGTGATAGGTAGGAAAACTTCATTATGAGCAAAAACAAAAGTTTTTCCAAGTCGTTTCGAGAACACGTTAGAAAGTTCACGATTGGAGAGAACGATTTTGAATATGCCATAAGCTTTGGAATGTTGAGTTCCTTGTTTATGTTTGTGAAAGGATTATTTTCATACTTTATTCTAGACGCAACCCTTTATTATGACGGTACTGTAGAATTGTTGACAGTCGTGTTATTGGGTGCGTTATTTTTGTTTATGGTTTTGATTCATATGCAGATCATACCTCAAAACAAAAAATTCACACAGGCTTTCATAAAGACATACCCGTATATTCTTGTCGTCTTTTGTCTATTGATCTCATTTAATTTTCTTAATGCATCAAACCAACTATTCTCATTCGTAATTGGCATGGTGGTTTTGGCGCTGACTCAAATTTACTCGCTAAAGAACCGCATTGTGCTCTTTCTCTTTGCATGGGGTTCCTACTTGATTCTCTATATTGTTTTCTATCGGGTACCAAGCGATACTCTTTCCTATGTTAGTCTAGTGACGGTGGCTATATTGATAAGTTATATCACCGCAACCGTTCACTCTATCATATATAACAGTCAAAAAGATATCATTTACGAAATGAACAACAATAGTAAAATGATATCTCAATCCATCGAGCAATTGGAAGAAACAAATAGAGAATTGCGTCTGAGTCAAAACATGACTGCGTCTATGTTGAAAATTACCGAAGAAGTTCTGAAAAATGAAAATATCGAATCTATTTTACAGTTGGTTTTGGATGAGGCGATGGAATTGATACCGAACTCTCAAGCCGGAAGCATCCTAATCACGGATGAAAATGGCAATTTCTCGTTCGCAGCTGCCAGAGGGTATCGTCTAGAAAAATTGAAAAAAATCAAATTGAAATATGAAGAACTGTATCAGTCATCTTTGGATGATCCATTTGAACCATATATCATACAAAATTTGGAAACGTTCGATGAAGTACATATCGGAAGGTCTAAAACCGATGCCATTTGGAGTACAAGCCATTCCAATGTCGCTAAATCTTGTATGACATGTTCATTTCAACATGACAATAACTTTTATGGTGCCATCAACATTGATAATTTTACTTCAGAAACCATCTATGAAGAGAAAGATAAATACCTGTTGAAACAATTGGCAAAAGAACTTGAAATCATCATCTCGATTCACAAATTATATGAGAAAGCTTTGCGCCCGACCAAAATCGATGACTTGACCGGCGCTTATACAAGAACCTATTGCATGAAACTATTGATTGAGTTGATTGCATCAGATCAATACGAAATCGTCTCTGTATCCACGCTGGATATTGACAGACTGAAAGCTATCAATGATAAATACGGGCACGATGTTGGGGATAAGTATTTGCATTTCTTTGCAAAGGGCGTAATGAACTCCGGAATCAAAGAGAATATCTTTGGTCGAGTGGGAGGCGATGAATTCCTTTTGATTTTTCCACATCTTACTGAGCAAGAAACAAAGGAACAAATCAAACAAATCCGTACGTATTTAAAAGAACATAAATTCGTACCAAACAGTAGCGAAGAAGAGATCACTTTTTCTGCTGGGATCGCTATCTATCCGAAGGAAAACAGTGAAATCAAAGAGATTATAAAACTGTCCGATAAGAGAATGTATCAGGACAAGCGAGTGGAAGAACAAAATTAGTTTGAAAACCACCAAAAAACAAGCCTCTACAAGGGGCTTTTTTTGTGGTTTTTTTTGACAAAAAAACCGCTAAAAATAGATATATTTCATAATATGAAAGGAATATCAAAAAAAACATCGTATTTGCGGTAAAAAATAGTTGACACGGTCTTGTCCTTGTGATAAAATGATTAAGCGTGCGAAATGCGCGAGAAACCGGTCTTTGAAAACTGAACATATGCAAAAACAACAAGCCAAGCAATTCTAGAGAATAGAATAAAAGA